>JACCTK010000164.1 GCA_013812465.1 Actinomycetota bacterium | reverse complement strand
CAGCGGGCCAGCACGCGACCTCGAGCATCTCGAAACCTTCGGCGGCGGCCCACTCGGCAACGCGGTCGAATGAGCGGCGAGGAAAGGGAGCAGTGAGCAGTCCGAGCTTCAAGACGGCACCTCCACCCAGCGGCGCTCGCGGTTCGAGAGCGCGAGGGCATCTCCGAGGACGTTCTCCACGTGCCCGTCGCGGAACGTCGGGTAGTCGGGCTTGTCCGCAGGTCCGCCGCGGGCGACGTCCGCATACACCGCGCGATAGAGCTCGCGAAAGGTCTCGGCGTAGCCCTCGGTGTGAGCGACAGGGAGATGCGAGCGAGCCGCCGCCTCCGGGCGCAGCAACGCAGGGTCGCGCCGCAAGATCTCGTTCGGGCGATCGCGATGGCCGAGCCAGAGCTCCTCGTTCGACTCCGAGTCCCACGCGAACGACCCGGCGGAGCCGTCCACTTCGATCCGAAGCGAGTTCTTGCGCCCGGAGCTCACCTGCGAGACAACGATCGACCCGCGCGCGTCACCTTCGAAGCGGAGCAGGATGTGCGCCAGATCCTCGCTGGACATGGGCGCGTCCAGCCGCGCGCCGTCGTCGCCGCTTGCGAACGTCTCGACCTCGCCTGCAGGTCGCCGGCGAACCGAGATCGTCGTCGCGAAGTCCGCCAGCCGGTGCCGACGACGCCCGCCTTCAGCTCGTCGAGCCTCTTCACGTCGGCCTCTTGCGTTCCGCCGCGCGCGTTCTCCGGCGGACGACGCGCTCGGTACGCCGTACGTGCTTGCGAGCCTCCGACCCTGCCTTCGCCGAGTCGCCCGCGCGAATCGCGTCGACGATCGGGACGTGGAACTCGGCCAGGTCGGATTGGTCCCAGAACGTCCAGTAGACGGCGAACGCGGTCGAGACCTCCACGCCGAGCCCGAGCCAGCTCTGCAGCAGCGGCTCGTTTCCGGCGAGCTCGACCGTCACGCGATGGAACGCGATGTCGTGCGATATCTGCGTCCGCCAGTCTCCGCGCGCGGCGGCGTCGCGCATCGCTTCCAGCTCGCGATCAAGAGGCCCGACTTCGCCGTCGACCTTCCGCGCCGCCTCGCGAGCAGCGAGCTCCTCGAGCGCGGCGCGGACCGGGAAGACCGGGAGGAGCTGCGAATCGTCGACGGCGCGAACTCGGGCACCGCGGAACGGCTCGGACTCGACGAGCCTCAAGAGCTGGAGGTCTCGGAGCGCCTCGCGCACCGGCGCCTGGCTCGTTCCGAGCTCGCGCGCCAGCCGGGTCTCGACGAGACGCTCTCCCGGCTCGAGCTCACCGCGGAGGATTCGCTCGAGCAGGATCTCCTTGATCTGCTCGCGCAGAACCGTTCGCGAGACGGTGCTCACATTTCAACCAGCCACGACCGGGTTGGTCAGGGTGCCGACCTCCTCGATCGCGATCGCCACCTCGTCGCCTGGCTCCAGCAACCGTTGCGGTTCCCGGAAGACTCCGACTCCTGCAGGCGTGCCGGTGAGAATGAGGTCGCCCGGCTCGAGCGTCATGGTCTGGGAGGCGTAGCTGATGATCTCGTCGATCCCGAAGATGAGGTTCGCGGTCGACGAGTCCTGGAGCACCTCGCCGCTCACGATCGCCTGGATGCGCAGGTTGTGCGGGTCAGAGACTTCGCCAGCAGGAACGAGAGGGCCTACCGGGCAGAACGGGTCGGGCGACTTGCCGCGTGTCCATTGCCCATCTGAGAACTGCAGATCGCGGGCGCTCACGTCGTTGGCGCAGAGGTACCCGCGGACGGCAGCGAACGCGTTCTCTCGTGACACGTTCTTGACCTGTGCGCCGATGACGACGCCGAGCTCGGCTTCGTAGTCGCACTTGGTGACCACCGGAGGGATGACGATCGACTCGCCCGGCCCGATGAGCGCGTTGGGCCATTTTGCGAACAGGAGCGGCGCCGACGGGAGCTCCACTCCCTGCTCCTCCGCGTGATCGCGGTAGTTGAGGCCGACGCAAACGATCTTGCCCGGACGCTCGATCGGCAGCACCCCGCAACCCTACAACGGGCTGGTCGGGCTATTCAGTCGGTGCGGAGCCGACCGATACCGGCAGTAGACTCGCCGCCCGAGGAGGCTCGATGCATCGCCGGCTCGCAATAGTGTTCGTCATGGTTCTCGGGCTCGCCCTGGCGCCCGAGGCTTTGGCGACGATCGAGGGGCCGTGCGAGGCGACGATCGCGGGCGATGACGTCGTCGGGCGAGACACGTTCTCCCAGAGCGACGCGATCAGCGTCCCTCAGACGGGCGGCGTGCCCGTCACCATGACGGCGGAGCGCCCGATCGGGCGGCTGCAGGTCGACATGGAGTTCGGCGGGATCCGCTACACGATCCACGACGAGGCGACGACCGGTGAGACGTGGACGAGCGTTGTTCCCGTCGACGAGTACGCGACCTACGGCATCGGCCTCTACAAGATCGTCGGCATCACCGCCGGCCGGGGTTTCACGTGCGAAGCTACGGCGCTTGTCGATGTCCAGGGCAACCCGCTCGAGACGGCAGCGGGAGCGATCGGGATCGCCATGGCCATCGTCGGCGGCCTCGGTGTGCTGTCGTTCGCGCTCCGTGGAGGCCGCCCTGGGCTCGCTACTTTGCTGGCCATATTCCTCGGAGTCGTCCTGGCGATCGGGACCGGGCTCCTGCTCCAGCAATACGGGCTCTTCTACCCCACACGCATCGCGACGATTCTCGCCCTAGCCGGGGGTGCAGTACTGGGCTTCCTCGCGGGCATCGTGGGGTCGCGCGGCTACGTCTCCGGCTAGAACCCGCACTCCTCCGGGAGTCGCAGCCGACCTCGCTCACTGCCGCGACCGAGACTTCGAAGGCTCGGCCGTAACGCAAGAACGTGCGACCATCGAGCTCGAACACGAAAACAGGAAGACGCAACGCCGAGACCAGAAAGTCGTTCGCTCGGACCGTGTAACGCCGGGTTGGCAGCCGCGACTATCCGCGGGACAGCCTGGAAAAAGGAGAAGAGATGGCAGGAGACACGATCAGCATCCTCGACGGCAGCACATTCGTCGTCTCAGACCGACGCGGCGACATCGACGCCAACCCGAGTCAGCATCACGGGCTGTTTCACCGCGACACTCGCTTCCTGTCGCAGTGGCGTGTCACCGTCAACGGGCTCTCGCCCGACCCGCTCTCGGTCGAGCACGAGCAGTACTTCTCCGCCCAGTTCTTTCTCGTCCCTCCGACCGGGTCGATCTACAAGAATCCGTACCTCTCGGTCATCCGCAAGCGCATGGTCGGCGATGGGTTCCACGAGGATGTCGCGGTGCTGAATCACGACAACGAGCCCGCCACCGTCGAGCTGCGGATCGAGGCCGGCGCCGATTTCGCCGACCTCTTCGAGGTCAAGGACGCGCTCGACAAGAAGGGTGAGCAGTACCGCGAGGTCCGTGACGGCGCTCTCGTCCTCGGCTACCGGCGCGACGACTTCGTCCGCGAGACGCGGATCTCGGCGAGCGAGGACGCCGAGGTGACCGAGGAAGGCTTCCTGTTCAGGCTCGAGCTCGAGCCGCATCAGGAGTGGAGCACATGCATCGATGTGCTTCCTGGCACCGGCGACGATGCTGCGGTCAAGTACGAGCACGGCGAGGCGACTCCGCGACCGAACATGCGCCAGACCCTCGACGAGTGGCTCGAGCAGGCGCCGGAGCTCGAAA
>JACCTK010000142.1 GCA_013812465.1 Actinomycetota bacterium | reverse complement strand
TCGGTTTGAGACCCTTGGAGATGGTCTCTTTCGTGATCACGCACTTGGTCACGTCCGTGCGAGAGGGGAGCTCGAACATCACATCGAGGAGCGCAAGCTCGATGATCGAGCGCAGCCCGCGCGCGCCCGTCTCTCGCGCCAGCGCGTGGTCGGCGATCTGCCACAGCGCGTCGTCGGTGAAGACGAGCTCGATCGAGTCGTAGCCGAAGAAGCGCTGGTACTGCTTCGTGAGCGCGTTTCGCGGCTCGGTCAGGATCTCGACGAGATCCTCCTTCGTCAGCTGGTGCACGGCGGAGATGACCGGGAGCCGCCCCACGAACTCGGGGATCAAGCCGAAGGACATCAGGTCCTCGGGCATGACCTTTGTCAAGAGCTCGGCGCCCTCCCCGGAGTAGCGCGAGCGAATGTCGGCCCCGAACCCGACCGTATTCTTGCCAATCCGGCGCTCGATGATCTTGTCGAGGCCCGCAAACGCTCCCCCGCAGATGAAGAGGATGTTCGTCGTGTCGATCGAGAGGAACTCCTGGTGCGGATGCTTGCGCCCGCCCTGCGGCGGCACCGAGGCGACCGTCCCCTCGAGGATCTTGAGGAGCGCCTGCTGGACCCCCTCACCCGACACGTCTCGCGTGATCGACGGGTTGTCCGCCTTGCGCGCGATCTTGTCGACCTCGTCGATGTAGATGATCCCGGTCTCCGCCTTCTTGATGTCGAAGTCCGCGGCCTGGATCAGCTTCAGGAGGATGTTCTCGACATCTTCTCCGACGTAGCCGGCTTCGGTCAGAGCCGTCGCGTCCGCGATCGCGAAGGGGACGTTCAGGATGCGCGCGAGAGTCTGCGCGAGGAGCGTCTTGCCGCACCCGGTCGGCCCGAGTAGGAGGATGTTCGACTTCGCGAGCTCGACCTCCGCGTCCTCGAGTCCCATGCGCACGCGCTTGTAGTGGTTGTAGACCGCGACGGCGAGGGTGCGCTTGGACTCCTCCTGCGAGACGACGTAGTCGTTCAGGACGGAGTAGATGTCGAGCGGCTTCGGCAGATTGTCGAGGTCGAGCTGGGCCGGTGTGGTGAGCTCCTCGTCGATGATCTCGTTACAGAGATCGATGCACTCGTCGCAGATGTAGACGCCAGGACCGGCGATCAGCTTCTTGACCTGTCGCTGGCTCTTGCCGCAAAAGCTGCAGAGAAGCTGCTCGTTACCCTCGCTCGCCCTAGCCATCCCGTATCTCCTTTTACTCCCGTTCCGCCTTGGGCGCAAGATCAGAATCCGCGAACGCGGATTCTGAGCGCGCGAAAATCCCTAAAGGCGTCCGCTTCGCGGCCGCTGACGCGAGACCGAAATCGGGCGGCTTCGCGCCCCCAGCCGCCGCTGCTGCTGCTGCTGCAGAGGTCAATGGTGCTCGATGACGCGGTCGATGATCCCGTACTCCTTGGCCTCCTGGGCCGTCATGTAGAAGTCGCGATCCATGTCTTTCGAGACCTTCTCGATCTCCTGGCCGGTGTCCCTCGACATGATCTCCTCCATTAGCCGCTTCAGGCTGATTACCTCCCGCGCCTGGATCTCGATCTCGGTCGGCTGGCCGTGGAACCCTGATGAGCCCTGGTGGATGAGGATCTTCGAGTGCGGCAGCGCGCTCCGCTTTCCCTGCGTCCCGCCGGCGAGAATGGTCGCCCCCATCGACATCGCCATGCCGACGCAGGTCGTCTGCACCTCGCACTTGATGTAGCGCATCGTGTCGTAGATGGCGAGCCCGGCGTAGACGATTCCGCCCGGCGAGTTGATGTACATCGAGATGTCCTTGTCGGGGTCCTCCGACTCCAAGTGGAGGAGCTGCGCGACGACGAGATTCGCTATCTGGTCGTCGATCGGCGTGCCGAGAAAGATGATCCGCTCGTTGAGCAGACGGGAATAGATGTCGAACGAGCGCTCGCCGCGCGAGGTTTGCTCGATGACCATCGGAATCAACGGACTCATTGAGGCTCCTTGCTGCCGGGGGTCCACAACTTCGTGTCGCTCTCGGGCTTTTCCTTGTCGGGGGTCCAGAGCTTGTCTCTCGCCTCGGCGAGGTCGGGCGCGATCGGGGTGACGTCCTGGACGAGCCGGTCGAGAGCGGCGCGGAGCCGCAGGTCCTCACGGATCGACTCCTGCTGCCCGTGCGTCCAAACGTCTTCGACGAGCGCTTCGCCTTCCTCCCCCGCTCGCTCGGCCTCCTCTCGCAAATAGGCCCTCACCGCGTCGTCCGAGACCTCGATCCCGGCCCGCTCGGCGAGCGCCTCGAGAGCGAGCTCCCGAGCGATGGAGACCGCGGCCTCGAGCACGAACTGGCGCTGGATCTCCTGCGGGTCGGCGCCGCTCGCGGCGATGTAGGTCTCGACGGAGACGCCGCGACGCTCGAGCGAGCGCACGAACCCGGTGAGCAGATCGGCAGCGCGCGAGGACACGAGCGAAGGCGCGGGCTGCACCTTCGACTCCACCACGAGGGCGTCGACCGCGGCAACGCGGTACGCGGCGTCGATCTCCTCGTCGAGCTGGGCGCGCAGCGTGCTCTCGATGCTTTCCGTGAGCTCGTTCAGCGTGTCGAACTCGCTCGCGGCGCGTGCGAGCGCGTCGTCGAGCGGCGGCAGGATCTTCTCCTGCACCTCGCGGACGGTGACCTCGACCGTCCCGCTCGTTCCGTCGCCGCGCTCGAAGGAGACGTCCTTCGTCTCGCCGGCCGACGCTCCGACTAGCGCCGCCTCCAGCTCGCCGGTGAGCCTGCCCGCGCCGAGCTCGACGACCGTGTCGCGCTGCGCCTCTCCGTCGGGGTCGACGAGATCGACGACGAGGGTATCGCCCTCGCGAGCAGGACGGCCGTCCGCCGGAGCGAGCTCGGCGACCGATTCCTGCAGCGTCTCGAGCTCGGCGTCGATGGCCTCCCGCGGCACCTCCGCCTCCACGCGCGGCACCTCTAGCTGCGTCCAGTCGCCGATCTCGGGGAGCGCCTGCACCTCGACGGTCGCGGCGAAGCTCCAGCCGTCGTCGGCCGTTCCCGGAAGCTCGAACTCGTACTCGGGCTCGGCGACGGGGCGCACGCGGTTGCGGGAGGCGGCGCTCGAGAACCAGCCGCCGATGTGGCTGTCCACCGCCTCGCGGTAGATCCGGTCCTTGCCGAGGCGGGAGACGAGAACCTGCTGTGGGATCTTCCCCGAGCGGAAGCCCGGGATCTTCACGCTCCCGGCCAGATCGGACAGCGCATGCTCGACCGCATGCTTGACCTGGTCGGGGGAGACCTCGACGGTCAGGCGGACGCGGTTCTCGCCGAGCTCTTGGACCTGGGTCGGCACGGAGCCATTCAACCAGCCTGGGCTAGGGTCACGCGGGATGGAGCGATATGACGTCGTGGTCGTCGGGGTCGGTGGGATGGGAAGCGCGGCGCTCTATCACCTGGCGCGTCGCGGGAAGCGCGTGCTGGGCGTCGAGCGTTTCGACATCCCGAACGAGCTCGGCTCCTCGCACGGGATCACGCGGATCATCCGGCTCGCGTACTTCGAGCACTCCGCCTACGTGCCCCTGGTGCGCCGCGCGTACGAGCTCTGGCGGGAGATCGAGAACGAGGCCGCAGAGCAGCTGCTGCACGTGACGGGCGCGGTCGAGGGTGGACCCAGGATTTTCGAGGGAGTGCTCCGCTCGTGCCGAGATCACGACCTCCCGCACGAGACGCTCGACGGACTCGAGGTCGGTCGGCGCTTCCCCGGGTACCGGCTTCCGCCCGACCTCCCGCTCGTGTACCAGCCGGACGGCGGCTTTCTCCTTCCCGAGCGCTGCATCGTGGCGCACGCCTCCGGGGCGGCAGCGCACGGGGCGGTCGTCAGGACGAACGAGCGCGTGCTCGAATGGGAGGACAGCCAGAGCGGGGTCCGCGTCCGAACCGACCGCCGCAAGGTGGAGGCCGAGAGGCTCGTCCTCACCGCGGGCGCCTATTCGCAGAACGTCGCCCGGCTTCCGCCAGGCTCGGTCACGGCGCAGCGCCAGGTGCTCGCCTGGTTCCAGCCGCTCGAGCCGGAGCTCTTCACTCCCGCTCGCTTTCCCGTTTTCAACGTTGTGCTCGAGGAGGGACACCTCTACGGTTTTCCGGAGTTCGGGGTTCCCGGCTTCAAGGTCGGCTTCTATGACCACGACGGCGAGCGAGGGGCGCCTGACCTCATCTCGCGCACGACCACGCCCGACGACGAAGTCGCGCTCCGTCCGTTTGCCGAGCGTTACTTCCCTGCTGGAGCGGGGCCGACCCTGGCGCTGAGAGCATGCCTGTTCGAGCTCTCTCCCGACGAGCACTTTCTGATCGACCGCCACCCGGAGAGCGAGCACGCCGTTTTCGGCGCCGGCTTCTCCGGACATGGCTTCAAGTTCTGCTCGGTCGTCGGCGAGATCCTGGCCGACCTCGCGCTCGACGGCGAGACGCGGCATGACATCGAGTTCCTGCGCGTCGCGCGGTTCGGTTAACCGCGTCGCGTGTGGATGTGCGCGGCCGACTTCACACCCCGACGATTCCGCTTCCCGGGCCCCACATAAAGGGGTCTTGGCTCTTCGCGCGATCGAAATCCGCGCCCTAGCGGATTGCGATCTTGCGCACAAGTGAGTTCTGCTCGGTCGTCGGCGAGATCCTGGCCGACCTCGCGCTCGACGGCGAGACGCGGCATGACATCGAGTTCCTCCGGCCCTCGCGCTTCTAAGGTCAGCGAGCCCGCATCAGAAGTATCTGCGCAAGCGACTTCACACCCCGACGAAGGGTCTTGGCTCTTCGCGCGATCAGAAATCCGCGCTAGCGGATTTCGATCTTGCGCACAATGCGGGCGGGAGGACTCGAACCTCCAAGGACCTCACGGCCCAACGGGACCTAAACCCGCCGCGTCTGCCAGTTCCGCCACGCCCGCGGAAGGTCTCCAGTGTAGGGCGCGGCGCAGTGTAGGGAGAGGCTTGCCTCGCCCTCGCTTTGCGCAAGACCGGGATCTGCTCGCGCAGACTCCGTCGCACGAAAATCCTTGGAGCGGCCGCTTCCCGACCGGGCGCTTCTTGTCCCCGCAGCGTCTTCACTAGATGGTTGATGCCACGACCTCGCGCGTCCGGATGCGCGATCTGGCGCGTCGGGCCAGCTCGCGCCCCGGAGCAGGCGATCTCGTCGCATCAACCATCTAGCGGCCGACGAGTAGGCCGACAGTCTCGCGCATCGTCTCCACGACGAGCCCGAGCAGCACCACGATCGTCAGAAGGGCGGCGGCGCCGAGCACCTCACCGGTCGCCGACAGCACGAGCAACGCCGCGAAGCTGCCGAGGACGAGGAAGGCGGTCGAGAGAGGCCGGCGAGTGTAAGTGCCGAGCCCGAGCCCGACGAGGAATGCGGCGCCGAACACCACGATTCCAAGTGCCATGGCGAGAGGGTAGGACCCGCACCGGACGGACTGGAACCTGCCCAGTGTGGACATCCCCAGCCTGTGAGCAAATCGGCACGCATTTGTGACCTCTTGCAAGGTCTGTTTCGGACGTGTCCGGGGTCAGACCCTGACTCTAGGGCCTTGTCGGATTGGGCCGGGACAGAGCAAGCGCGGGGGCGCGTTGGCGATGTGTCAGAGCGCCCGAGAACCTGCTTTCCGCGCCGCACGCTCAAGCGTCGCGACCCAGACGCCGATTTCTCTCGGGAATGTCCTATCGCGGCTGGACTTCCGTCATCCGAGCGGCGTCGATTGCGGCGCTTGCCACCTACGCGCTCGTCATCGTCCTTGCTCCCGCGAGAGGCGAGGTCGAGTCCTTCTTCAACGCGTGGTTCTACAACGGCATGATGGTGCTGGCGTGCGTCATCGTCGGATCTCGGGCGTTGCTCGTTCCGCGTGAGCGCACGGCCTGGATCGCTTTCAGCGCAGCTCTCGCCGGCTGGACATTTGCGGAGATCTGGTTCGCCGTGGTGCATCCCGTGTCGTACCCGTCGCTGGCCGACGTCGGCTACCTCGGCTTCTATCCCCTCGTCTATCTCGGCATCGTCGCGCTCGTTCGTTCACGCGCACGGTCGATCGTCGGAACGCTCTGGCTGGACGGACTGACAGCCTCGCTGGCTGCCGCTGCCCTCGGGGCGGCCGTGCTCGTCGAGTTCGTGCTCGAGTCGACCGAGGGATCGGTCTCCACCGTCGCGACGAACCTCGCGTATCCGCTCGGCGACCTGCTCCTGCTCTCGGCGGTCTTCGGTGTCTTCTCGCTCGCCCGCTGGCGTCCGGGGCA
>JACCTK010000133.1 GCA_013812465.1 Actinomycetota bacterium | reverse complement strand
CGGGGTACGGCCGGCGGATGAGCCTGACCACACGGGAACGGACCGTCGTCGAGCACATCGCCCAACGCGAAGACGAGCTGGTCGCGCTGGTCTCCGACCTGATCGGATTCGACACGACTGCCAGGGCGGCTCCCGACGACCCGCCCCGCGACGAACGCGCGTTGCAGGAGTATCTCGCCGAACGCCTGGCCGACGCCGGGCAGAGCGCGACCTCTGGGAGCCGCGATCGGAGGAGGTGGCGGGCTCGAAGCTCGCTCCGAAAGGGCTCGAGTTCGAGGGCCGACGTCAGCTCGCTGCAACCTTCCGTGGCGCGAGAAGTGGACGGAGCCTGCTCCTCAACGGACATGTCGATGTGGTCTCGCCCGAGCCGGCCACGACGTCTGCATCGCCTGTCGGGTCGGGAGGCGAGTGGGCGGTGAGCTATCCCTCGTCGTGCAGCATCACGTACCACATCGGCTACCTGCCCGCCTTCGCCGACGCGAAGGCTGGGGGAGCCGAGTAGAGCGCGAGGTCGCGAAGTGCGTGCAACGCGCGGCCGAGCGATCCCTGGCTGGCCGAGAACCCTCCGTCGATCGAGTGGGCGCCGGAGGTGCCGTCCGCGGAAGAGCGCCGAGGCGCCGATCGTCTCGGCGCTCCTCGCAGCGGCGAGCGACGTCGGCCTGCAGCCGCGCACAGCCGGGGCGGACAACCTGGCACGACGGCGCGACCTTCACGCGTCTCGGAGGAATGCCGTGTGTCGCGTTCGGCCCGAGCGGGCTCGACCGCGCGCATACCGTCGACGAGTACCTCCCGATGGAGAGCCTCGTCTCGTGCGCCCAGGCGTTCGCCGTGGCCGCGATCAGGTTCTGCAACTAGGAGAGATTGGCGAACCGCCGTGAGCCAGTAGCCATGCGGGTTCGCTGGTCGTAGTTTCTCATCGGTACCCCTCCAATCGCGGTTCTTACTCCAGCCGTCACAGGTCGCGGTAGTGGGCCAGTCTTGAAATAAGGCTAGTTGTCCCCCAGCCCGCCTCGACGAGTCTTCCATCGACGAACCGGGCGTAGACAACCGCGCAGTCGATTGTCGCTTGGCCGACCAGCCAGGTCCGCGCAATAACAGGAGGGCGGTCGGTCCATTCGCGGTGCGGTTTGCCAAGAAGACGGTGCACCTTCGGCCATGTCATGCCAGCTGGCAGATGATGCGCGAGAAGATCGCTCACCATGTCACTGCGCCTCTCGCCATCGCAGTATTTGCCACCCACGACGAGGGCCTTCCATCGGGCCGAATCGAACTGGCGCTCCGAGTCCCACGGTTGCCAGGCGATGAGTACCGCCATCGCCGCGAGTGCGATCAGGATCAAGGCGAGGCGACGGGACAACGGGTCTTACCCCAGCCTCACAGGTCGAGACGCTCGAACGTCAATGACGTGACGCCGTAGATGTACTGCCCGCGCTCCTTGTCTACGGTCGTGGTGATCCGGGGCCAACGCCGAACGAGCAGGTCCAGCACCTGCCAGCGCGTCGCGTTCCCGGCATCCGTGAAACAGAACGCCCCGTCGCGCTCGACAAGGGCTTGACGTGAAGCCTGTCTACGCGGCTTGCGAGCGCATCGGAGCCGCCCCGATCATCCCGCTTCGCCAGACACCCTTCGTGAAGCGTGGCGACCATCTCGCGCCGACTTGCGAGCACGGCACCTGGACGTTCGCGGGATCGGACTCCAAGCGCGGCGCGTCCAGTGGCGCTGCCCGACCGGAGAGTGCGCCCCGAAGTCGCGGTGGATCAAGGCTTTTCGGCTGCACCCGCTCATCTCGCGTGAGACGAAGCGATGGCGTGACCTGTACCGGGGCCGTGCGGCGGTCGAAAGAGAGTTCGGGCGCTTGAAGCACGAGTACGGTTGCCTCCCCTGCGCGTTCGCGGCTTGGCTCGTGTCCAGCTTCATGCTGATCTGACGATGTTGGCTCGGCTGTCGCAGGCGCTTGCACGAGCACGAACGACTCGCCTCGCTGCTTAGCAACGGTTAGCGCTCTTCCGTCTTCGACCACAGCTTTCGGAGACCAGCTGCGTCACGGCTGATTGTCATCCGCAGCCTCGCGACGATCCACCGCACGTAGCCGCGAAGTCCCGGAGCGCGTGGTACGCACGCAGTCGGTTGCGCTTGACGGAAGCGCTCTGGACCATCTTCGACAAAACGATTAGTCACGCCTTCGAAGGGTAGACGCGACACTTCGTTTCGCCAATCGATTCGCAAAGCCCTCCTACTAGCCGAGATACGCAGCGGCGCCCCGCTTGAAGAGCCCCCGCGCGATCACGACCCGCTGGATCTCGCTCGTTCCCTCCCAGATCCGGTCGACGCGAAGCTCGCGGTAGAAGCGGGCGGCCGGGTTCTCGACCATGTAGCCGCGGCCGCCGTAGACCTGCAGCGCGCGATCGGCGACGCGATTCGCCATCTCCGACGCGTACAGCTTCGCCATCGCCACCTTGCCGTGCACGATCTGCCGATTCTCGAGCGTGTCGAACGCATGCGCCGCGTGGTAAGTGAGCAGGCGCGCGGCGAGGAGCTCCGTCAGCGAGTCGGCAAGCTGGAAGGAGATGCCCTGGTGCTCGGCCAGCCGCGCTCCGAACGCCTCACGCTCCTGCGCCCAGGCGCTCGCCTCGTCGAGCAGCCGCTCGGCGGCGCCGCAGCAGCGCGCGGCGATGAAGAGCCGCTCGACGGTGAACCATTCGCGCGCGCCATCCGCGCCGCCCGCGGGGATTCGATTCGCCTCGGGGACACGGCAGTCACGGAAGACGATCTCCGGGTGGTGGTCGATGTACGGATCGTGGAGAAAGCGGGGCGTGCGGACGAGCTCGAGACCAGGCGCGTCGGGCTCGACGATGAACAGCGTCTGCTCGCCCTCGGCGACCGCGAGCACGATGTAGAAGCCGGGATCGCCTTCGCTCGTCACGAACCACTTCTCGCCGTTCAGAACCCACTCGTCGCCGTCACGAACGGCGCTGGCGCTGATGCCTTCGACATCGGAGCCGGCTCCTGGCTCGGTGACGGCCCACGCCTCGCGGTACTGGCCGCGAGCGATGGGAGCGACGAGCCGATCGACCTGCTCCGGTGTCGCGATCTCGAGCAGCTCGCGCGGCCCGCGGTCGACCACCGCGAAGCCGAGACCGTTCGTCGCCTTGCCCGATTCCTCCTCGAGCGCGACCTGGCCCAGCATCGAAAGGTCGCGGCCGCCGAGCTCGGGAGGCATGTTGAGGACCGCGAACCCGGCCTCGCGTGCCTTGCGGCGAAGCTCGTCGACCTCGGCCGGGTCGATGGATCCCCGCTCGGCGATCACGACTTCGAGTGGATAGACCTCTGTCTCGACGAAGCGGCGGACGCGCTCCTTCAGCTCGCGGATGTCGTCGGGGAGGTCGGGAACGATCACGCGACTCGATCCTAAACTGAGGCGGCCTTGATGCGCCGCACGGTGGCCCCGATCTATGCGCTGATCCTGCTCGAGACGCTCGTCTGGATCGCGATCGTCCCGCTGGCGCCGACCTTCGCCGAGGAGCTCGGGTTGTCCGGGGTCGAGACGGGCATGGTCCTCGCCGCAGCCAGCCTCGCCGCGCTTGTTGTCGCCCTGCCGCTGGGCATGGTCGCCGACCGGCTCGGCGCGCGGCGCGTGACGATCGCCTCGGCTGTCGTCTTCACGCTGGCGACACTCGGACAGGGACTCGCGGACGAGTTCTGGTCGCTGCTTCTCGCCCGCGCCGCATTCGGCGTGGGGTTCGGCGCGCTGTGGGGCGCCGGCGCCGCGTGGCTCTCGGACTCTCTGACGGACGCCAATCGGCCGCGTGGTCTCGGCGCCACCGTGACCGTCTCCGGCATCGGCTTCACGGTCGGACCGGTGTTCGCGGGTGTCCTCGCCGACCGGTACGGCACCGGAACTCCGTTCCTGCTCGTGGGCGTCGTGGCAGCGCTCGTGACCGCGGCTCTCCTCGTGGCGGCGCCGGTCGCCTCCACCCGGCCGCCGCCCCAGCGACTACGCGAGCTGCTGCGCGTCGCGAGACGCGACGAGCTCGTGCTCGCCGGCATCGCGATCATCGCGCTCATCGGCCTCGTCGGGGGCGCCGTCAACCTCCTGGTGCCGTTACAGCTCCGCGAGAACGACGCCTCGGCGGCGGAGATCGGCCTTCTCTTCTCGGTTGCTTCCGCCGTGTACACGATCGCGAGCGCGTTCGTCGCCCGTCTCGGGGCCCGCTCCGCGACCTTGCGCGTCGGCGGAATCGCCGCGCTTTTCACCGGCCTGTCGATCGCGCTCGTTCTCTTCAGCTCGTCGACGGTGGCGGCGGTCGCGTTCGTCCTCCTCCGCGCCCCCTTCTGGGCGACGATGGACACGATCATCTATCCGCTGGCGGCGGCGGGCGCCCATCGCTCCTCGCTCGGACGAGGTTCCGTCATGGGCCTCGTGATGCTCGGCTGGGCGGCGGCGTCGACCATAGGCCCGCTCCTCGCGGGTGGTATCGCCGACATCGCGGGCACACGAGCCGCGTACGCGGTGATGATCGTCGTCTGCGCGATCGTCGGCGTGTCGCTCCTGCGGGCGGATCGAGGTCGCGGGGCCGCGGGACTCGATCTCGACCGGCTGTACGGCGCCAACGACCTCGACGAGCTGCGCGGCGAATACGACCGGATCGCCACGTCGTACGACTCAGCGCTAGTCGAGGGCATGGGCTACCGCTCTCCCGGAGCAGTGGCGGCGGTCGCGGAACGACTCCTGCGCCACGAAGCGCGTGTGCTCGACGTCGGCGCCGGCACCGGCCTACTGGGCGTCGCTCTGGCGCAGGCGGGCTTCGGACGACTCGACGCGCTCGATCTCTCCGCGGGCATGCTCGCTGAGGCTACGCGGAAGAACGTCTACGCCGAGCTCTACGAGGCGAAGCTCGGCGACCCGCTTCCGCTTCCGAACGAGACCTACGACGGCGTCGTCTCCTCGGGCGTTCTCACAACCGGCCATGCGCCGGCGGAGTGCCTCGACGAGCTCGCGAGAATCACACGAGGAGGCGGCCACGTGATCTTCACGCTGCGAGCCGACCAGCCGCCGCCGGGTTTCGAGGACAAGATCTCCGAGCTGGAGCACGCTGGCCAATGGCAGCTCGTCGAGCGGGGCGACGAGTTCCAGGCGCTGCCGACCGGCGAGCCCGAGGTGATCGTTCGCGTCTGGGCCTTCCGCGTCGCCGAGAAGCCCTAGATGCTAGCCCGACGCGGCGAGCGCGGCTTCGAGGCTCGGCGTGTCGGAGAGCAGCTTTCGCGTGTACTCGGCCTGTGGATCGTCGAGCACTCGGTCGACGAGGCCTCGCTCCACGATTCGGCCCTCGCTCATGACCGCCACCTCCTGCGAGAGGGTGCGGATCAGCGCCAGATTGTGGGTCACGAAGAGGAGGCCGATGTCGAGCTCGCGCTGCAGCTCGGCGAGCACGTCGATGATGGCCGCCTGGACCGAGACGTCGAGCGCGGAGGTCACCTCGTCGCACACGAGCAGTTGCGGCTCCGCGACGAGCGCGCGGGCGATCGCCGCCCGTTGGCGCTCGCCGCCCGAAAGCTGATGTGGATAGCGATCGAGCACCGAAGGGCTCAGCTGAACGCGCTCGAGCGCCGCCACCACGCGTCGGCGCGCCTCGTCTCCGCCGCAGTCGAAGAAGAGGCGAAGCGGCTGGCCGACGATCTGTCCGATCGTCTTGCGGGGATTGAGCGAGCTGTACGGGCTCTGGAACACGTACTGGATGTCGCGACGCGTGTCGCGGTCGCGCGCGCGTGAGCCGGCCGGTAGGAGATCGCCACGGAACGAGATCTCGCCCTCGTACGACTTGTGGAGCCCGGCGATGCAGCGCGCGAGCGTCGTCTTCCCGGAGCCGGACTCTCCGACGAGCGCGACACACTCGCGCGGGCGGACGACGAGCTCGACGTCGAAGAGCACCTGGCGCGCTCCGTGCGACGCCTGCACGCCCTGGACGGAGACGAGCGCCTCGTCGGGGCCGAGCTCCGGTCGAGGCGAGGCAGCCGGGCGCGCGGCGAGCGACTCGCGCAGGACGACCTCGTGGCGGTGGCAGCGGACGTCATGCCCTGAGACGACGGTCTCCACCGGGGGGAAGACGACGCGGCATGTGTCGACGACGTAGGGGCACCGCGGCGCGAAGTGACAGCCCTCAGGGCGAAGACCGGGGCGCGGCGCCGTGCCCGGGATCCCGATCAGCGCGTGCTCGCCCGAAAGCTCGGGAATCGCCGCTACGAGGCGTCGCGTATACGGATGCGCGGCATGTCTGAAAAGGACCGGCGTGGGGCCGACCTCCACGAGCCTGCCGCTGTACAGGACCGCGACCTCGTTCGCGAGCGTCGCGACGACTGACAGGTCGTGGCTCACGTAGACCGCGGCGACTCCGTGCGCCTCGCAGAGGTCGCGCACGGTGGCGAGGACGTGGGCCTGCGTCGTCACGTCGAGCCCGGTTGTGGGCTCGTCGAGCACGATCACGCGCGGCCGGTTGGCGAACGCCATGGCGAGCGCCACCCGCTGCTGCTGGCCCCCGGAGAGCTGGTGCGGATAGCGCCGGAGAAAGGCGTCGTCGGTCGGCAGGAGCACCTCGCCCAGCGTCTCGACGATCCTCGCGCGCCGCTCCGCTCCAGAGCTTCCGAACCCGTGCTCCGAGAGGGTCTCCTCGAGCTGGCGGCCGATGCGCAAAGCGGGATTCAACGCCGACCCGGGATCCTGCGGGACGTAGGAGACGAGCTTGCCACGGAGCGCCTGGCGCTCGAGCCTGGAAAGCGAGAGCACGTTTCGGCCTTCGATCCGCACCTCTCCGGCCGCGATCCGCGCGCCGCGACGCGTGTGGCCGAGAACGGCGAGCCCGGCGGTCGTCTTCCCCGAGCCCGACTCCCCGACGAGACCGAGCACATGCCCAGCGGGCACGTTGAAGGACACCTCGTCGACGATGTCGATGCCCGAGCCCTCGAGCTCGACGCGCAAGCCCTCCACCTCGAGTGCGAAGTGGCCCATCATTCCCTCGACCGTCCGCCGCCGTCGATGCCCGCCACGGATCTCGAGAGCCCGTCGCCCACGAGGCTCGTGGCAATCGTCAACAGGCCGATCGCGGCGACGGGCAGCACGACCGGCCACGGCTGAATCGTCAGCCCGTTTCGGTTCTCGTTGATCATCAGCCCCCAGTCGGCATTCGGCGGCTGGATCCCGAAGCCGAGAAAGCTGAGCCCTGCGACGACGGCGATGTTGAACGAGAGCCTGAGGCTCGCTTCGACGACGAGCGGCCCGGTGATGTTAGGCAGCACATCGCTCAAGAGGATACGGCGGCGCGGCTCCCCGATCGCCTCGGCGGCGCGGATGAAGTCGCGCTCCACCACTTCGACCGCCGCCCCCCTGGCGATACGGGCGACGCGGGGAGTCGTGGTGATCCCGACCGCCAGCACCAGCAGCCAGAGCGCCGGCCCCACGGTCGCGGCGAGAACGAGCGCGAAGACGATCTGCGGGAACGAGAGGAGCACGTCCATCGCTCGCATCAGCACGTCGTCGAGGACGCCGCGCGAGTACGCGGCGACGAGGCCGATCGCGGTTCCCAGGATCATTCCCATGAGCGTCGCCAAGAGCGAGAGCGTGAGCACCGAGCGGCCGCCCCAGAGGAACCTGGAGAGGACATCGCGGCCGAGATAGTCGGCGCCCGCTCCCCCGAAGTCGGCGGGGGTGGAGAAGGGAGGAGCGACGAACTCGGTCGGCGAGTACGGGGCGAAGTAGGGACCGAGGAGCGCGACGCCGAGCAGGGAGAAAAGCAGGAGCAAGCCGATCTTGGTGCGGCCTTGACGCCAGGCGCCGACCAAGAGCGCGAGCCAGGGTCGGCGCCGTCGTGTCGGCGCGGGGATCTCGACCGTGGTCGCCGCTGCTCCTGCTTCGCTCATCTCGCCGCGAGCGAGGTGCGAAGCCGCGGGCTGACCAGGATCGTGGCGATGTCCGCGAGCATGTTCAGGGCGACGTAGAGGCCGGCGATCAAGAGGGCGAGCGCCTGGACGACGGGCATGTCCCGCGACTGCACGGCCTCGACGAGCGCGAGACCGATCCCCGGGTAGTTGAAGACGGTCTCGACGACGACGATGCCGCCGGCGAGATACGCGAGGTTGAGCGCCGCGACCTGGAAGGTCGGGGCCAGCCCGTTCGGCACCGCATGGCGCCAGAGGACGAGGCGCTCCGAGAGCCCCTTGAGCCGCGCCATCTCCACGTAGTCGGACTCGAGGATCTCGACCATGGACGCGCGCATGATGCGAGCGGTGTACGGCACGACAGCGATAACGAGGGTCGCGGTCGGAAGGATCAGCTCCTTCGGATAGTTCCACGGCCCCACTCCGGGCTCGGTGACCACCACGCCGGGGAGCCACTGGAACACCGTCGTCGAGAAGAGCACGACCAGCGTCAGCCCGACCACGAACTCCGGCAGAGCCGCCAGGCCGAGGGTGGTCATCGACATTGTGTGGTCGAAGGCGGTGTCGCGTCGCCGCGCGCTGACCGCGCCGATGACGATGCCGAGCGGGACGCTGATCAACGCCGCGATGAGCATGAGGAACGCGGAGTAGAGAAGTCGGTCGCCGAGCAGCTCCGAGACGGGGATGTTGGCGGCGAGGGAGGTGCCGAGATCTCCCGTCAGGAAGCCCCCGATCCAGTCGAGATACTGCTGCAAGGCGGGCTCGTTCAGCCCGAGCTGCTCTCTCAGGGCCGCGAGCGATTCGGGCGTCGCTCCCCGCCCGAGGATCGACCGCGCCGCGTCGCCCGGTAGCGCCTGCGTCGCGGCGAAGATGATCACGGAGACCACGAACAGCGTCAGGAGACAGAGCAGGAGGCGCCGGACGATGAAGCCGGGGATTCCTCGCCAGAGCGCCACTGGTACGAGCTCGAACCTCCTGAGAAGAAGAGGGCCGGGGCT
>JACCTK010000126.1 GCA_013812465.1 Actinomycetota bacterium | reverse complement strand
GAAGGACGATCGGGATGCGGTTCCGGTTCATCACCGTGCCTACGGCTCGTGCCGCGCGCGGGCGGCCGACTCGCGCGGCGAGAGCGCCGTAGGTCGTCGTCTCCCCGTACGGCACGCGGGCGAGCTCTTGGAGGACGGAGACTGTGAACGGCGGTAGCGCGCGGAGATCGAGGGTCAGGTCGAACGCCTGCCTCCGTCCCGAGAAGTACTGATCGAGCTCGCGGCGCGCTTCGGCCACGCTGCGGGAAGAGCGGAGGACGCGAGGCCCGGCGATGCGGGCGAGGCGCTCGAGCTGAGCCTCGGGCTCGGAATCGAAGGAGATGGCTGCGAGCCCCTGCTCGGAGGCTGCGACGAACAGTGGCCCCACGGGCGAGTCGACGACATCGAAGCCCATGTCCACAAGGCCCATGGTCGTTGCGGTTTCGCGGAAGCGGCGGTCGAGATCGGGAGAGACGGTCATTGGCTCCTCCTGCGCAGCCGGCGCACACCCGTCGAGGCGGCCTGCCGGGCCGCTTCCTCGCTCGAGCAGAGTGCCGCTGCGATCTGGTCGTAGGGAAGGTCGTATCCGTACCGGAGCACGACGGCTGCGCGCTCCTTGGGCGGGAGTCCGTCTGTCATCGGCGCGAGCTCCTCGAAGGCGGGACGATCGTCTTCGGCTCCGGTTTCGACGAGCTCGCTCTGGGGTCGCGTTCGGCGCAGCGTGTCGATGGCGACATTGCCTGCGATCGTGAGCACCCAGGCTCGCAGGTGCTCCCCGTGTTCGAGGCGCCGATATGCCTGCAGCGCGCGCAGGAAGGTCTCTTGGAAGGCGTCCTCCGCCCGATCGGCGCCGACTCGGCGCCGAAGAAGCCGGATCACTTCGGAACGGTGCTGTTCGTAGAACTGCTCGAACGGCAGGATCGTCACGCTCTGCATCATCCTGTTCCAACGCTGGAGGACACGCATCTGTGAGCATGGGTCAGGTGCGCGCCGCTGTCGTTGGCCATGTCGAGCTGATCGAGTTTCTTCCGGTCGAGCACGTGCCGCGCCCCGGCGAGATCGTCTCTGCGGAGGAGTCGTGGACCGAGGCCGCGGGCGGCGGCTCGGTGGCGGCGGTGCAGCTCGCGCGGCTTGCCGACTCGGTGCTCTTCTTCACCGCACTCACGGCAGACGAGCCTGGCCAGGCGGCGAAGGCCGAGCTCGAGGCGCGGGGGATCGAGGTTCACGCGACGTCTGTGGAACCGCCGCAGCGTCGAGGATTCACGTACGTCGACGGGGTGGGGGAGCGCACGATCACCACCATCGGGCCGAAGGTCGGCCCGCGCGGCCACGACACGTCGCTTCCCTGGCTCGAGCTCGCTCGCTGCGATGCCGTCTATTTCTGCGCCGGAGACGTCGACGCGCTGCGTGCCGCCCGCCGAGGTCGTGTGCTCGTCGCGACCGCGCGCGAACTGGCCACATTGCGCCGCGGCGGGGTCGAGCTGGACGCGCTCGTCGGGAGCGGAAAGGACGAGGCCGAGCTGTACCAGTCCGGCGACCTCGATCCCGTCCCGCAGCTCGTCGTGACGACCTCGGGCGCCTTGGGCGGCTGGGCGCAGCCGGGCGGGCCGTTCACGGCCGCGCCGCCTCCGGTGCCGCGCGCCGACTCGTATGGGGCCGGAGACTGCTTCGTGTCCGGGCTGGCTTTCGCACTGGCGTCCGGGCTCGAAACGGCTGACGCCCTAGCCTTCGCCGCACGGTGTGGGGCCGGCGCCCTGGCGGGCCCCGGCGTCCATGCAGAACACGTCTCACTCTGACGGGGACCGTGCGGAGGAATCGTCGCTGAATCGTCACGCCTACAGTGCCAGGCACTGTTAAGAACGCGCTCGTGCTCGAGATGGGGCGTAAGGGTTGCGTGGTGGGACGAAGTGGAGTAATGTGGGGATCCGTGGGTAGGAGATCCGCGCTGAATCCATGTTCTACGGCGAGTACGAGCACACAGTCGACGAGAAGAACCGGCTCACACTGCCGGTGCGGTTTCGCGATGCGCTGGCGGGCGGGGTCGTACTGGCTCGAGGGATCGAAAAGAACATCGACGTCTACCCGCGGGGGAGCTGGGACGCGAACGTGGCGCGGATCGCCGAGCTCGATTCGCTCACCAGAGAGGCCCGTGAGATGAAGCGCTTCGTCTTCGCCGGCGCGACCGTTGCGGAGCTCGACAAGCAGGGGCGGGTTCTCGTCCCTCCGCACCTGGGGACGCACGCGGGGCTCTCCAAGGAGGTTGTCCTCGCCGGAGTGCATGACCACATCGAGATCTGGGACCGATCCGGATGGAACACCCATTTGAACGCGATCGAAGGGAGCGCGGGCGATGTTGCCGAACGTCTTGCGGACAGACGCAGCTGATCACACCCCGGTTCTCGCTGACGAGGTGCGCGAGCTCGTCTCCGTGCATCCGGGGGAAACGGTTCTCGACGCGACCTTCGGCGCAGGTGGGCACTCCCGCCTGCTCGCGGACGATCTCGCGGGCGAGGGAAAGCTGATCGCAGTCGATCGTGATCCGGCCGTTCGGCCGTACTTCGACCGGGCGAAAGCGTCCGCGCGCGGTGTGCAGATGAGGTTCCTGCGGGGCGACTATGCCGTTGTCCTCTCGCAACTGGCCGGGAACGGCGTCAAGGCGGACGTCGTGCTGCTCGATCTCGGGCTGTCGTCGATGCAGGTCGACCGACCGGAGCGCGGATTCTCCTACGCGACCGATGCTCCGCTCGACATGCGGATGGATCCGTCGGACGAGCCGAGCGCGGCCGAGATCGTGAACACGTGGGACGAGCGGGAGCTGGCCACGATCTTCCGACGGTACGGGGAAGAGCGCTATGCGCGTCAGATAGCGCGCGGCATCGTCCGCCGGCGTGCCGAGGCGCCGATCGACCGCACCGGACAGCTCGTCGACATCGTGCGCGCGTCGATTCCCGCGCCGGCGCGATTCGGCGAAGGCCATCCCGCGAAGCGCGTCTTCCAGGCGCTGCGGATCGAGGTGAACCACGAGCTCGAGTCGCTCACGGCCGGGCTTCCCGCGGCCTTCGAGATGCTCCGCCCGGGCGGGCGACTGGCGGTCATCAGCTTTCACTCGCTCGAGGATCGGATCGTGAAGCACTTTCTCCGCGACCTGGCGCGCGGTTGCACGTGTCCTCCCGAGCTTCCGATCTGCGTTTGCGGTCACGAGCCCGAGCTACGGATCCTCACCCCGCGCCCGGTTCGGCCCTCCGCCCGGGAGCTCGACGCGAATCCGCGCGCGGCGTCCGCTCGACTTCGAGTAGCGGTGAAGGTCTGATGGGCTCCATCGCTGAAGGCCTGCGCATCGGCCGAGGTCGTCCGCGGTCGGTCTCGCGGCGGCCCCGTCTGCTAGGAGGCGGCGTCATCTGGATCGTTTTCTTCGCGATTCTGCTCGCGGGCGTGGTCGCGGTGAACGTGACCGTGCTCCGGCTCAATCTCCAGCTCGACGACGTGGGACGCGAGCGTTCCGAGCTCAAGTCGGACATCGCCAACCTCCGCTCCGAGCTCTCGAGCGCCTCCGCTACCGCGCGTATCCAGCGCATCGCGACCACGAACCTCGGGCTCGCCGAGGCGGATCCGGAGACGGTCGTCTTCGTACGGCTCCGGAAGTGACGAGGGCGACGACGAACCGGCGCATCGTCCTGCTGGCAGCGGCGTTCGTGGCGATCCTCGGGATCGCGCTCGCACGCGCGTTCTGGCTGCAGGTCGTCAACGGGAACGCGTACGCCGCCATGGCCGTCCGCCAGCACCGCGAGACCGTTGTCGTCCCGGCTGCTCGCGGGACGATCTTCGACCGAAACGGTGAGCCGTTGGCGATCGGCGAGCGGACGACCACCGTGTATGCGAACCCGAGACAGGTCGACCGCCCGAAACGCCTCACCCTCGCGGTCTCAGAGGCGTTCGACCTGCAACCGGCGGCCGTCTATCCACCGCTGATCGATCGCTCGCGCGGATTCGTCTACGTCGCCCGAAAAGTCGATCCGTTGAAGGCCGAGGCGCTCGAGGAGCTCGGCTTCGCCGGGCTCGGCTTCTATTCCGAGGAGCTACGGACCTATCCGCAAGGCCCGGTCGCGTCGCAGGTGCTGGGCTACGCGGGTCTGGACAACAAGGGCCTCGAGGGTCTCGAGCGGTCACTCGAGAAGACCCTCGGAGGCAAGCCCGGCAGTCAGACCGTCGTCAAGGATCCCTTCGGTCGCGCGCTCGATGTCGTCTCGACTCGGCCGGAGAGCCCTGGGCGAAACGTGCGGCTCACGCTCGACCATCAGATCCAGGCCAATGCCGAGGCGGTGCTCGCGGAGACCGTCCGCCAGCACGGGGCTCGTGCGGCCTCTGCGATCGTGATGGATCCGCATACCGGAGCCGTGCTGGCGATGGCCACCGCGCCAGGCTTCAACGCAAACCGCTTTGCGACGACGCGACCCGATCGCCGGCGAAATCGGGCCGTGACCGATACGTACGAGCCGGGATCGACCTTCAAGCTGGTGACGGTGTCCGCGGGCTTGCAGGAAGGCGTCGTGGGGCCATCGAGCTCCTTCGTGCTCCCGCCGTCGCTCAATGTCGCCGACCGCGTCATCCGCGAGTCCCATACGCGCGGCACCGAGCGACTGAGCGTGCGTGAGATCGTCGAGCGCTCCTCGAACATCGGCACCATCACGATCGCGCAGCGGCTCGGAGAAGGACGCCTCGCGAGCTGGATCGATCGCTTTGGATTCGGGAAGACGACGGGAATCGACTTCCCCGGCGAGTCGTCCGGGTTCGCGCTCCCCCTCGATCAATGGTCGGGCTCGACGATCGGGACGGTCCCGATCGGCCATGGCATCGCGGTTACGCCGATCCAGATGGCGCGGGCATACGCCGCGATCGCCAACGGCGGAGTGCTCGTTCAGCCGCATCTCGTCGACCGGATGGACGGGAACCCGTACGAGCAGGGACGCGGACGCCGAGTTGTCTCCCGAGAGGTCTCGAAGCAGATGCTCGACATGCTTCGTGGCGTCGTCATCGAGGGAACCGGAACCGAGGCCGCCATTCCCGGCTACACGGTGGCCGGGAAGACGGGCACCGCCGCCAAGATCGATCCGGACGGCCGCTACTCGCACACGCGGTACGTCGCCTCCTTCGTGGGGCTCGTCCCCGCGACTAAACCGCGACTGGTGATCATGGTCATGGTGGACGAGCCGAGCGGCTCCATCTACGGTGGCACGGTCGCGGCGCCGGCGTTCAAGCAGATTGCTCGGTTCAACCTTCAGCATCTCGAGGTTCCGCCCGATGCGCCGCGTACGACCGGTTCCCAGGATTGAACCTTCCTCTAGCCTGCACACGGTGGATCTCGAGGCGCTGATCCGGGCGCTGGCCCCGAGCGAGGTGACCGGCGCCCGGCCGGTCGCGATCGGCGATCTCGCCTACGACACGCGCAGCGTCTCGGCCGGCGCATTGTTCTTCTGTGTCCGCGGCGAACGGGTTGACGGGCACGATCTCGCGTGGGAGGCGATCGAAAATGGCGCCCTGGCGCTCGTGGTAGAGCGTGTGCTCGACGTCGATGTTCCCCAACTCGTCGTCGAGGATGTGCGCGCGGCGATGGCCGTGGCGGCGGACGTGTTCTTCGGTGAGCCGACCCGGGAGCTCGAGATCGTGGGCGTGACGGGCACGAACGGGAAGACCACCACTACGGTCCTCCTGCACTCGATGCTCGAGGCGGCGGGACGCAGGCCCGGGCTGGTGGGGACGGTGCGCTGGGTAGTAGGCGGGGAGGAGCGTGTGGCGCCGTTCACCACGCCCGAGGCGATCGAGCTTCAGCGTGTCTTTCGCGAGATGGCCGACTCGGGGGATCGGAGCGCCGCGATCGAAGCCTCGTCGCATGGCGCCGCGTTCAGGCGGCTCGACCGGGTCGGGTTCGACGCCCTCGTGTTCACGAACCTGAGCCAGGACCACCTCGACCTGCACGGGACGATGGAGGAGTACTTTCAGGCGAAGCGGCGGCTTTTCACAGGACCGCAGCCGCCGCCCGCAGCAGTCAATCTGGGCGACGAGTGGGGACAGCGGCTGGCAGCCGAGCTCGCCGAGTCGCACCGCGCGCCGCTCGTGACGTTCGGCCTCGACGCCACGGCCGAGATTCGCGCCGAGGATCTCGAGCTGACTCTCGAGGGCAGTCGATTTCAGGCGGGCGGACTCGAGATCGAGACATCGCTGCGTGGGATCTTCAACGTGGAGAACGTGCTCGGCGCCGTCTCTGCCGCGCTGCTGCTCGATCTCGACGAGGGGTCGATTCAACAGGGAGTCGCGCGCGTGTCTCAGGTTCCGGGGAGGTTCGAAGCGATCGCCGCCGGCCAGCCATTCGCCGTCCTCGTCGACTACGCGCACACCCCGGAATCGCTCGAAACCGTTCTGCGGGCGGCGCGTGACCTCGGCAAGGGACGGGTGATCGTCGTATTCGGCGCAGGAGGAGATCGGGATCGCGGGAAACGACCGCTGATGGGGAAGGTCGCAGCGGAGCGCGCGGACGTCGCGATCGTGACGTCTGACAATCCCCGCTCGGAAGACCCGCTGGCGATCATTCAGGACGTGCTCCAGGGTGCCGGAATGGATGTCGAGATCGATCCCGACCGGCGCAGCGCGATCTACCGAGCTGTCGGGCTGGCCGAGCCGGGCGACATCCTCGTCGTCGCCGGCAAAGGCCATGAGCAGGGGCAGGAGATCGCGGGCAGCGTGCAGCCGTTCGACGATCGAGTGGTGGTGCGCGAGGCCCTCGCCGAGCTCGCCGAGCTCAGAACGACGGGCTGACGTTGGAGCTGTGGAACGATCGGCGCAGACTTTTCACGCCTACAGTGCCAGGCACTGTAAAGACGTCCGCCCGAGAGGGTGGACCCGAGCCGAAAACACTGGGCTGAGATCGAAAACTGGGGAGCAATTGGCGCAGACTCTTCACGTTTACAGTGCCAGGCACTGTAAAGACGTCCGCCTGGGGCTCTCGTGATCCCGATCTCGTTCGACGAGATCGCGGAGTTGGGACTCGGGTGGCTCGACGGTGGTGATCGCGATCGGTCGATCACCGGAATCAAGGCCGACTCGCGAGACGTCGGACCCGGCGATCTCTTCGTCGCGCTGAACTTCGGTGTAGAGCACGTCGACGACGCTCGCTCGCGCGGCGCTGCGACGCTCGTCCCGGACGACCAGGAGGCTGCGCTCGCCGCGCTCGCGTCGCTGGTTCGCTCGAAGAGCAGCGCGCGCGTCGTTGCCGTCGTGGGGTCTGCCGGCAAGACGTCGACGAAGGACATCCTGGCAGCGCTCTGCGCTCCTCATGCGGCGACTCTTTGGCCGGAGAAGAGCCTGAACAACGAGATCGGGCTGCCCTTGACCGTCTGCCGGCTCGAGCCGGAGACAGAGATCCTGATTACCGAGATGGGTATGCGCGGGCTCGGCCAGGTGGCGGCGTTGAGCGCGATCGCCCGGCCCAACATCGCCGTCGTCTCGCACATCGGCCCCGAGCATCTGGAGCTGCTGGAAACGGTCGAGCGCGTGGCTGAGGCGAACGCAGAGGTGATCGCCGCGCTTCCTCCGGGCGGCACGGCGGTCGTCCCCGCGAGGAGCGTCGAGCTCGAGCCCTTCCTGAGCCGCGTCGACATCGATTTCCGCCGCTTCGACCCTGCTGACGCCAAGC
>JACCTK010000121.1 GCA_013812465.1 Actinomycetota bacterium | reverse complement strand
CCTCCTCGATCGGCGTCAGGTCGTCCCGCATGTGCAGCCAGAGCAGGTCGACGTAGCCCGTTTCGAGTCGCCGCAGGCTCTGCTCGAGCGCCCGCACCAGGCTCTTCCGGTGGTTTCCACCGGCGTTCGGATCGTCGCGATCGAGCGACAGCGTGTACTTCGTCGCGATCACGAACCGGTCTCGATCGTTCGCGACTAGCTCGCCCACGTAACGCTCGCTCGTCCCGTCCGTGTAGTTGGAGGCGGTGTCGATGAAATTGCCGCCGGCCTCGACGAAGCGGTTGAAGATCCTTCGACTCTGGTCGAGGTCGGCGCCCCAGCCCCAGTCCGGCCCGAACGTCATCGTTCCCAGGGCGAGCTCGGAGACGCGGAGGCCGCTGCGGCCGAGGATCTGAAGTCCCAGCAATTGTGACGTCGTTCGCATGGTTCGATATATATCGAATGAGTATGATTTTTGTCAAATGAGCGAGACAGCTGTTCGCGATGTGATGCCGACGGCGCCGAAGCTCGCCGTCGATGTTGAGGCGCGCTCTGCGCTCGAGCTCTTGATCGGACTCTCGGCGGCGACCTCCCCAGCCGAGACGCGTGACGAGAGCTGGGTGCCGCTGCTGGACCGTTGGTCACCCGAGCTCCGCGAGTCCGTACTCCAGGTCGGAGAGCACTCCGGAGAAGCATGGCTGCACCTGCTCGGCCTGGCGCTCGAGCTTCCTGCCGGCGACGCGCGCTCGTTCGTCAAGGACCTTGCGCGCGTGGACGCCCTCGAGCTGCGGCGCCATCTCGTCGGCGTCTACGTCCCCGCATGGGTGACCCTCGTCGGCGAGACGACGCTCGAGCAGGCGGCGGCAGGCGACGAACGAGCGATCGCAAGCCTGCTCGAGCACCCGCGCTATTACGCGGGCCGCGCGACCGAGGCGCTGCCCACGCTCCTGTCCGTCCCTCCGAAGGAGACGAAGCGGCGCCTCATCACGGCGCTACGACTGTTCGCGGAGGAGGCGTTCTCACCGAGCGAGCAGGAGATCATGGCGCCGATCGTCACAGCGGCAGAGGCGGCGCGCGAGCTCGCCGTGACACCGGCCCCGCAAGCAGTGATCGCGAGGGTCACGCGCGGCTACCTCTACGAGCCCGAGCCGGAGTTCGATCGTGTGGTGCTCGTCCCCCATGTCGCCGCGCGTCCGCTCCTCCTCCTCTGCCAGCACCGCGACGCACGGGTCATCTGCTTCCCGGTATCTCCGGAGCAGCTCGACCCGGAAGCGTCGCTCGCCCAAGACACGCTCCTTCTGGGCCGGGCGCTCGGAGACGGGCGTCGAGTCGCAATCCTGCGACGCCTCGCGAGCGGCGACGCGACGCTCGATGAGCTCGCCGACGCAACCGGGCTCGCCAAGTCCACGGCGCATCACCATCTTGCGCAGCTGCGTGCCGCCGGGCTCGTCACGCTCCGCGGGAACGCCCGTGGCTACTGGTTCGCGCTTCGCTCCGAAGGCCTTGCGGACGCGCAGCGCGCGATCGGAGATCTCGTTCACGCGCCGCATGAGCCGGCGCAGCCACCGCCTCGTAAGCGTCGTTCGGCAGGGCGCCCGCGTCGGACTACGTGACCGATCGCGGCCGCGCCGCGCCGCGCAGCTCCCGCTGGAGCCGGACGAAAAGCGCTTCGAGCGCAAGCGAGGGGTTGAGATTGAACTCCTCGAGCGTGCGCCAGGTCTCGCGCGCGATCTCGGCTGCGTGCAGCGGCCCGTCTCCGAGGTCGCGCGCCACGTCTTCCCGCAGGTCGTCCAGCCGGTCGGCGTGCACCGCGGCCGTCTCGGCTCCCGCCGCGACGACGACGAGATCGCGATACCAGGCCTCGAGCGCCTCGAGTCCCGCGAGGAGCTCCTCCCGCTCGGCTCCGCGCTGCGCTCGCCGAACCCGCTGGTCCGCCTCGCGCGCAGGAAGATCGACACCTTCGAGCGACGCCTGCTCCCGCGCCTTTGCCTCCTGGCCGTGCTCGTCGGAGATCCCAAGCAGGGCCGCGGCGGCATCTCCGGGGTCGAAGTCGGAGTCGAGGTAGACGGACCGCGCGGCGGCGATCAGCGTCTCGCGCCGATCGGCAGCGGCGTAGTCGAGCAAGCGGCGCGCGCGGTCGAGGCGGCCCGCCGACGCTCGGGACAGCGCGCGAATCTCCTCCTCGCTCCGCTCGGGCGCACGCTCGCTAATCCACTCTCGGACTGCGCGCTCCGAGAGCCGCCTGAAGGGCACGAGCTGGCAGCGCGAGAGGATGGTCGGCGGCTGCGGGCCGAGCTCGCTCGCCACGAGGACGAGCACCGCGTAAGGGGGCGGCTCCTCGAGGTCCTTCAGCAGGGCATCCGCCGCGTCCTCGTTCATCCGGTGGGCGTCGAGAACGAGGTAGACGCGCCGGTCGGCCTCGAAGGGCCGCATGTGCAGATCGTGCCGCAGCGCCCGCACGTCGTCGATCCTGATCATCTCCCCGAGGGGCTCGAGGACGTAGAGGTCGGGATGGGTGCGGGCCGCCACGCGGCGGGCGTCGCCGAGGAGCGCGGCCGCGAATGCGAGCGCCGCAGTTCGCTTGCCCACACCCTGCGGGCCGTGAAGGAGGTAGGCGTGCGCCGGACCCTCCGTGAGGGCTGCGCCGAGCAGCCGCTTGGCCTCGGGCTGCTCAGGTACTGACGCGAAGCGCTCCATGCGCCTCCTCCGCGATCTCCTCCGACGGGCGTGTGCCGTCGAGGACGACGATGCGATCGGGGAACCGCTCGGCAAGCTCACGGTAGCCCGCGTCGACGCGGCGGTGGAACTCCTCGTCCTCCCGCTCCAGCCGGTCGTGCTCCCCGCGAAGGCGGCTCGAGACTTGAGCGGCATCGATGAGGAGCAGGAAGGTTCGGTCGGGCATGAGCCCACCCACCGCGGCCAGGTTGATGTCGAGCACCCGGTCGAGCCCGAGCCTACGGCCGACCCCCTGGTACGCGACCGAGGAGTCGACGTAGCGGTCGCAGACGACCCACTCGCCTCGCTCGAGCGCAGGGCGGATGACCTGCTCCACGTGCTGGGCGCGGGCGGCCGCGTAGAGCAGCGCCTCGGCCCAAGGTTCGACGTGGTCGCCATGGAGAACGATGTCCCGGATCTGCTCACCGAGCGCGGTGCCGCCGGGCTCGCGGGTCGCGAGAACGGTCTGGCCGTCGGCTTCGAGGCGTGCCCGGAGGAGCTCCGACTGCGTCGACTTGCCCGAGCCGTCGAGCCCTTCGAAGGAGACGAACATCGCCGCTCATCCTACGGCGAGCGTTCTTAACACTGCCTGGCACTGTAAACGTGCAAATAGCGTGTCAACTCGTCCACAGGTGCGCTGTCTCGATGGGACGGGCATCCGTAGGATGCGACGCATGCGCGTGGTCGTCACCGGGGGCGCCGGATTCATCGGATCTCACGTCGTGGACGCGCTTGTCGCGCGCGGCGACGAGGTCGCCATCGTCGACTCGCTCGCGACGGGGAAGCGCGAGAACGTGTCCGAAGGAGCCACGCTCCATGTCCACGACATTCGCGAGCCGCTCAGCGAGCTCTTCGAGGAGATCCGCCCGGAAGCCGTGTTCCACCTCGCCGCGCAGGCGGACGTTCGCGTCGCCGTAGAGCACCCGGTCGAAGATGCCGAGGTGAACGTTCTCGGCACGATCCGCGTGCTCGAGGCGGCCCGCCCCCACGGCGCTCCGATCGTCTTCAGCTCTACGGGCGGCGCGATGTACGGTGAGTGCGCCGAGCCCGCCCGAGAGGATGATCCGCTCATCCCGCTCTCGCCGTACGGGACGTCCAAGCTCGCCGGCGAGGAGTACCTGCGGATGGACAACCGGCTGTACGGCTCGACGCACGTGTGCCTCCGCTACGGGAACGTCTACGGGCCGCGGCAGGATCCCCACGGCGAGGCGGGAGTCGTCGCCATCTTCCTCGGAGCGCTCGCCGACGGAAAGCAGGCTCGGATCTTCGGCGACGGCACACAGACACGTGACTACGTGTACGTCGGCGACGTGGCGCGGGCGACGGTCTCCACCCTGGGCCAGCGCGGCGGTGTGTTCAACATCGGCACGGGACGCGAGGTCTCCGTGGTCGAGCTCTACGAGTCGTGCCGCCAGGTCACGGATTCGAGCGACGAGGCGGCTCACGCCCCAGCGCGCCGGGGCGAGCTCCAGCGGAGCGTCCTCGATCCCAGCCTGGCCGCGTCCGAGCTCCGGTTCATGCCCATGGTCGGCCTCGAGGACGGGCTGCAGGCAACCTGGGAGTGGGTGCGAAGCCAGCGGGAGGACTAACGCCGCCACAGGCGAATCGAATCGCTCGTGGATCACCCGCTCGTCGCTCCCGATGCTCTCGTTCGCCCCTGGCGCCTCGCCGCCTATATCGCGGGCACGATCGCCGTCGCGGAGCTTCTCCTGCTTCTCGTCATCGGCGGAGGCGCGCTGATCGAGTCGGTCTCGGATCGCGTCCAGGTCGCGGCGAAGGAACGGGCGCTCGCCCCTTCGCCCGCCAAGCAAACGGCGACGCGGAGGCATAGTCCCAAAGCGATCCTCAAGACGCCACGCGGTCGAACCGTCGTCATGGTCCTGAACGGGAACGGACGCACCGGCGCAGCCGCAAGCGCCGCCTCGCGCGTGCGGACTCGCGGATACCGGATCGGCGCCGTGGGCAACGCGCCCCGCGCCAACTTCGCCCGCAGTCTCGTCATGTACAAGCCGGGGTTCGTCGGGGAAGGCCGCCGGCTGGCGAAAGACCTCGGCGTGAGGCAGGTCGGTCCGCTCGACGGCGTGCGCGCGGGAGAGCTCGGCCGCGCGCAGCTGGTCTTCATCCTCGGCGCCTAGCGGTCTAGTGGCCGAAGTCCGCTTCTGCTCCGCCTGCGGCACTCGGCTGACTTCGCGTCCGCCGGTCACCTGCGTCGCGTGCGGTGTGAGCCATTGGCTCAACCCGAAGCCTTGCGCAAACGCGATCGTCGTCCGCGGCGACAAGGTGCTTCTCACGCGTCGCGCCCATGGGCCTTGGCAGGGCGGTTGGTGCGCTCCGGGCGGTTTCTGCGAAGTGGGCGAGCATCCGATGGAGGCCGTCGAGCGAGAGGTGCTCGAGGAGACGGGGCTGCGCGTGAGGGTCGCTGCCCACATCGGCGTCTGGGTGGACACGTACGCCGATGATCCAACAGAGCCCGACGCCGCGGTGATCAACGTGGAGTACTACACCGCCACGTTGCTGGGCGGCGACGAGAGCGCCTTCGACAGACGAGAGGTGAGCGAGCTTCGTTGGTTCGGCTGGGACGAGCTCCGGCCCGATCTCGCCCCTCCCGGCACGCTCGAAGCAGTCCTAACGGCGGCCCGCTCGGGCGCCGTGCTCGCGGATCGCCCTTCCTGACGCCTTCAGCGCGGCTCGCACGCGCCGCGATCGACCGCCGCGCGAGCGACATCCAATGGCCCCCCTCTTGTCCACTGCTGACCGACCGGGTCGAGCGTGTAGGCCTCGTTCAGGAAGCGATACGCGGCGCACAGCCTTCGAGGAGCCACTTGAAACTCGAAGAGCCCAAGCGCGTACCACGTCTCCGGGTTCTTGGGCTGGAGCTCGACCGCGTCGACATATGTCGCCTCGGCCGATCGTCGGAAGCCCTGGCTCTCCCTGATCCGGGCGAGCCTGAACATCGGCTCGATCGAGAACGGGTTGAGGCGCCTCGCCCGGCTCGCGCGTTCTCGCGCACGCTCGAGATCTGCGTCGTCCAGCGCGCGCGTCGACTCGCGGACGCTCTTGTCCGCGAGCCGCGGCGACGCGAACGAGACGAGCAGAACGGCGGCGAGCAAGAAGGCGCCGATTCCCAGCACCGGCCGTGCCCTCCTCGGCCATGGCGCTTTTCCCGCGGCCGCAAGCACGCCAAGCGCGCCCATGACGGGAGCGGTGACGGCGAGAAAGTCCCAGTCGTAGTCGACGAGCGCATGCACGAGATAGGCCGCCGGGGCCGCAACGAGCGCCACGGCGGCTGCGCGCTCGGCGCCGTCGAGCCGGCGCAGCGCGGAGACACAGGTGGCGACGGCCGCGACCACGAGTGCGATGAACAGCCCGAGTGCGGCGACTCCTCCATCCGCGAGCTGCTGCAGCGGCACGCTGTGGGGTTGCGAGACGTTGCGCGCATCGGAGCGGTAGCGCTTGCGCGCGATCTCGAACGTGCCTGAGCCAGCCCCTTGCGGCGCGTCGCCGACGTACACATCTACCGCCTCGTTCCACCAGCAGAAACGGTTGCTCAGGTCGAGCGAGCCGAGGCGGCTCGGATCGTTCTCGATCTCGGCGCACGCGGCGTCGTCGGAGATCGCGCTGCCGACCGCGACGACGACACCGGCGAGCACCGCTGCCGCGCCAACTCCGGCCAACCCGAGCAGCACCCGTCCCGCGTTCCTCCGCCGGCTCTCTGGGAAGACGAGACGCGAGCCCACCGTGACGATGGCGATGACGAGCGCCGCCCCCGCCAGCGCGAGGAAACCGAACAGGGCTCCGTCCGCGACGCGATCGGACCGTTCGGCGACATCCTCCACGAGCGCCGGTCGCGTGAAGGCCCAACCTCCGACGAGCGCCGCCGGCACGACCGAGGCGGCGAGCAGGAGCGCGCCCTCCACACGGCGGCCTTCCGAGAGCGCCAGCCAGAGCAGAACTGCCACCGCGGCGGCCGCCACGCCGACCCGCGAGAGCGTGAGCAAGAGCGAAAGGGTCGCGACGTAGGCGAGCAGGCCGCCCGCGATACGCACGAGAACCTGGCGCCCGCTCGAAGCGCCGAGCCAGAGCGCGAGCACGAGCGCGATGTCCGCGAGCAGCGCGAGCGCGTTCCAGTACTCCACGGGCTCGCGAAGACGCGCCACCCGGTCACCTTCGGGATCGAGCGAGGGGATCGACTTCGCCACGAGCGCCCAGGTGAGCACGATTCCGATGACGAGCGCGAGCACGGTGGCGCCGAGTCGCGCCGCTCTACGAGAGCCGACCGCGGCGAGCGTCACGCCGAGCCCGAGGAACGCCGCAAACGCCGCGATCTTGTTGAACGCCTCCCAACTTCGATCTGGCGCGATCGACCACCAGATCGTGGCCCCCGTCCAGGCTGCGAGCAGCAGCATCGCGACGATCAACGCCCCGCCGGCCAAGCCGACTCGCGGCGCCGCAACGAGCCCAAAGGCGACGGCCAGGAGCACAGCGGCAAGCAACACCACCGCAGCGCCACCGACAGGCAGAACGCCGTCGACGTTCGACCCGTCCCCTGCAAATGTCGCCCCGAGCAGCGCGCCTCCGACGAGCGCGGCGAGAGCGTAGGCAACCGCATCTAGCGCCCGGCCGGACGGCTCCGGCGCCGCGTCCATGGCCGGCCAGGCTACCAGCGTCTAAGCCATTTGCCCGCCCGGAGAGAAGGGGAACGGCCTTGTCCGTCTAACAATTCGTTTACCCTGCACTCACGCCGACCTCACCAGGAGCCGGAAGACTCGTCTTACTTCCCAGGCCTCCGGCCGTGCCCGTGACTCCGAACCCCTTGTCCCCATACCGCCGCGTCCACGTGCTGAGCGCGCTCGTCGCGCTGGCTCTCGGCGCCTTCGTTGCGCTCACGCTGCCCGGCACGGCCATGGCCACCCCCTGCGGAGACGCGGTTCTCGCGGACTGGTTCGATAACGGCCGCGTCGACCGTCTGTACCAGGCCCACTGCTACGAGGAGGCGATCGACGCCATCCCCAAGGATCTTGAGGACTACACGAACGCGCAAGAGATTATCGGGCGGGCGCTGCAGTTCTCGCTCCGGGACAAACTCGCCCCGGGCGGCAAGGATCCGACACCGGGTGACGGCGGCGTGATCAACCATCCGCCGGATGATCCAGGCGATCCGGGTGGCCCGGGGTCCGACGCTGCGCCCGAAGTCGACACGACCGGTATCTCCTCGATCCCGATCCCGCTCCTCGTCCTTGGCGGGATGTCGATCGCGCTGCTCGGGGCAGGCGGCCTCGGCTACCTCTCGAGACGACGCGCCGCGGCGCGCGAAGACGGAACTCTAGGCCCCGACGACGATCTCTTGACCTAGAGCAGAGCCTCGCTGCGCGAAATTCGCGCTGATGCTCGCGTTCGCGTCGGATCGAATCTCGTACGACGCGCTCGGCGTCGCTAACCGCCGCAACCTATGGGCGTCGGACTAGTGGTACTCCCACTCTCATTGAAGTGCGCCGTCTACTCGCCTGTATCGTCGCGCTCGGCCTCACCGGCATACTCGCGCCAAGCGGAAGTCGGGCGGCCGAGCTGTCGTGTGGCGAGCGTGTGCTGGCCGACTGGTTCGAGAACGGCCGCGTTGATGGCACCTACCCGCTCGCGTGCTACGAGGAGGCGATCGCAGCGATGCCGACGGACGTCCGTGACTACACCGATGCCGGAGACGTGATCGGCCGCGCGCTGATGAGCGCGCTACGTGAGAAGACGGGCGGGCAGGGTGTCGAGGAACAGGCTACGAAAGCGCAAGCAGAGAGCGCAATCGACGCCTCGGGGGGCTCGAAGCTTCCACTGCCCTTGCCGCTTCTCGCTCTCTTCGGCCTGGCGCTGACGCTGCTCGTCGCCGGCGCTCTCGGCCGTCGCGGTCGCCCACGCCGCGAGCGGTGAGACAGGACGTTCCGGGTACAATTCACCGAGCGTGACTCTGCCTAGATTTACGGAATTTGCAGGAAATTTCCGAGCTATCCATACCGTCCGGCTCGCCTCCTACGCTGCCAAGTCCGCTCGCATGACGATCGTAGCTCGACCGAGCGGGAGGACCTGATGTCAAAGACCGCTCGGGAGGATCAGATGGCGAAGCAAGCAGAGGCACCCCAGGTCGACGCGACCGAGGAGATCGTGAACACGGTGGTCGAGGCGGAGGCGAGCGTCGCCCCGCGGCGCTTCTTCACGATCCCCGGCCGCGATCCCTTCGACGAGATCGAGTGGGAGCTTCGCCACGCCCACATCCCCGGCAAGGACGGGCCGGCGTTCGAGCAGAAGGACGTCGAGTTCCCCAAGTTCTGGTCGCAGACCGCGACCAACATCGTCGCGCAGAAGTACTTCCGCGGCCGCATGTCCTCTCCCGAGCGCGAGCGCTCCGTCAAGCAGATGATCGGCCGCGTCGTCGACACGATCGGCGGCTGGGGCCGAGAGGGCGGGTACTTCTTGGCGGACGAGGAAGCCGAGACGTTCGAGGCCGAGCTGAAGGCGATCCTGGTCAACCAGTACGCGTCCTTCAACTCGCCCGTGTGGTTCAACGTCGGGTTCGAGGCGAAGCCTCAATGCTCAGCTTGTCAGCCGTGGCACGCGCTCGTGTCCACGCCCGAGGGGATGGTGCCGATTGGTCAGCTCTTCGAGGAGGATCAGGTAGGGCGCGAGGTCTACGACGCGAACGGCGTGACGAGAATCGTCGCCGTCCAGGCGAACGGTCTCAAGGAAGTCTTCCGGGTCACGCTTCGGAACGGCAGCTTCGTCGAGGCGACCGGCGATCACGTGGTCAAGGCGGTTCACGAGCGCCGTACTCAACCGTCGTGGATGCGAGTCGATGAATTGCACGCTGGAATGCGGATGCATCTCCATCCGCACCGGGCCAAGGTCGCCAGTCGAGCACTTGTCGCCGTTGGAGGCAGTTCGGAGCAGCTCGACGATCCGCGGGGAGAAGCCGACCATGTCGCAGTCGCCGAAGCTGCTCTCGCCGGCTGGCTTCAGGCTGATGGTTTCGTTGGCCAGTACGAGCACGGCACCAATCGGTCCTTGACGATCGAGTTTCAAGTAGCCACCGATGACGAGTACGAGTGGGTCATCGACAACCTCGACGTGGTGTTCCCCACCGCACGTCGGAACGTGCGCGATGTCGCAACGCAGGACACGTCTCTGCGCTGCCGACGGATCCGTCTGTACGGCGAGCACCTGCGCGACTTCGTTGAGCGCTGGCAGCTTCTACTGCGCGGAGCCGCCATTCGTGTCCCGGAACAGCTGTGGACGGCGTCGCGCGAGGAGATCACCGCTTATCTTCGGAGCATTTTCCAGGCCGACGGTTACGTCAGCGTCCGCCGCGAGAACGGCAACGAGAGCGCGCGCGTGGCCTTCGCGGTGAGCGGTGAACGCTGGGTTGCGGACGTCCAACTCCTGCTGAACGTGCTCGGCATCTACTCGCGCCGCATTCACAAGACGGAGAAGCGCGAGAACCGGCACGACCTACACGAGGTGCAGATCAGCATCGGCTCAGAACGCGCGCGATTCATCGAGCTCGTGGGGTTCGTTGGCGCGGAGAAACAGAAGAAGCTAGTCGAGTCCCTGTCGCTACGCGGACTGAAGGCGTGCCCGGACCTCCGGGAGGAGGAGATCGTCTCGATCGAGAGCATCGGTGTCCGCGACGTGTACGACATCCAGACCGAGTCGGGGGAGTACCTGACGAACAACGTCGCCGTCCACAACTGCTTCATCCTTTCGATCGAGGACTCGATGGAGTCGATCCTCGACTGGATCCGGCGCGAGGGCGTCATCTTCCGCGGCGGATCCGGCTCAGGCGTCAACCTCTCGCGCCTCCGCTCGTCGAAGGAGCAGCTCTCCAAGGGCGGCTACGCGAGCGGGCCCGTGAGCTTCATGCGCGGCGCCGACGCGTCCGCGGGCACGATCAAGTCCGGCGGCAAGACGAGGCGCGCCGCGAAGATGGTCGTCCTCGACGTCGACCACCCTGACGTCGACGAGTTCATCTGGTGCAAGGCAAAGGAGGAGCGGAAGGCACGCGTCCTCGAGGCGGCGGGCTACGACATGTCCCTCGACTCGCCCGACTGGGCTTCGATCCAGTACCAGAACGCGAACAACTCCGTGCGTGTCACGGACGCGTTCATGGAGTCGGTCATCGAGGGCAAGGAGTGGAACCTGACCGCGCGCACCGACGGCTCGGTCGTCGAGACGACCGATGCTCGCGACCTGCTTCGCCAGATGGCCGAGGCTGCATGGGAGTGCGCCGATCCTGGGTTGCAATACGATACGACCATTAACAACTGGCATACGCTTCCAAATACCGGCCGTATTAATGCGTCTAATCCGTGTTCGGAATATCTTAGTATTGATGACTCGGCGTGCAATCTTTCCTCGCTGAACCTCATGAAGTTTCGCCGAGAAGATGGAGAACTCGACGTCGAGGCGTTCGAGCACGCCGTCGATGTCATGCTCCTTGCACAAGAGATCGCCGTCGGCTACTCGTCATATCCGACTCCCCAAATCGATCACAACGCGAAGGCCTTCCGACAGCTCGGCCTCGGCTACGCGAACCTCGGCGCGCTTCTGATGGCGCGCGGTCTCCCGTATGACTCAGACGATGGCCGTGCGTATGCAGCGGCGATCACGGCGCTCATGACAGGCCGCGCCTACCGCAAGTCAGCGGAAGTCGCAAAGCGGATGGGGTCGTTCGCCGGTTATCAGACGAACGCAGCGGCCATGATCGGCGTTATCGCGAAGCACCGTGCTGCGGTCGGCAACATCGACCACTCCAGCTCAGTGCCCAAGGACCTGCTCTCAGCCGCTCGCCGAGCGTGGGATGACGCATTGGAATTGGGAGAAGTAAATGGCTATCGCAATGCACAGTCGGTGGTCATCGCCCCGACTGGGACGATTTCATTTATGATGGATTGTGATACGACAGGCATCGAACCTGACTTCTCTCTGGTTAAATCCAAGAAGCTCGTCGGCGGCGGCGAGATCACGATCGTCAACAAGACCGTTCCGATGGCGCTCGAGAAGCTCGGTCACGCACCGAACGAGGTCAGCGAGATCGTCGCTTACATCGACGAGCGAAACACCGTCGTCGGAGCACCATACGTCAAGACCGAACACTACCCCGTGTTCGACTGTGCGATTGGCGACCGTGCGATCCATTACACGGGCCACGTGAAAATGATGGGCGCGACGCAGCCCTTCATCTCGGGTGCGATCTCGAAGACGGTCAATCTGCCCGAGGCGATCACCGTGGACGAGATCACCCAGCTGTTCATCGAATCGTGGCAGCTCGGCGTCAAGGCCATCGCGATCTATCGCGACAACTGCAAGGTGGCGCAGCCCCTTTCCGGCAAGGCCGATGCGGGCGCGACGACGCTCGCTCCCGTGTCTGGCATCGTCGGCCCGCTCCCGCAGCGGCGCCGTATCCCTGACGACCGGGTCGAGGTCGGCCGCAAGTTCGCGGTCGGCGAGTACGAGGGCTACATCCACGTCGGCCTGTTCGAGGACGGGACGCCCGGCGACATCTTCGTAGACATCGCGAAGGAGGGCACGACCCTCGCCGGCCTCATGAACTCGTTCATGATCTCCGTCTCGCTCGGGCTCCAGTACGGCGTGCCGCTCGAGGTGTACGTCTCGAAGTTCA
>JACCTK010000111.1 GCA_013812465.1 Actinomycetota bacterium | reverse complement strand
GGGCAGGCGCTGGTGGTCGGGTTCACGCTGACTCGAGGCGAGCGGTTGCCGGCGGCGTCCAGAGCCTCGACGCCGAAGAAATAGGAAGTGCTGCACGCGAGGCCGGTCTGACTAGACGACCTCGAGGCGGTCGACTCCATCTTCGTGCCGTTCCTGAAGACCTCGTAGGAGACGACGCTCACGTTGTCCGTCGAGGCGTTCCAGCCGAGCGCCAGGCTCGACTGGGTCACGTTGGAGGCTGCGAGACCCGTGGGCGAGCTCGGCGCGGTGGTGTCCGCGCAAGCGGTCGTGGCCACCATGACGGTCGTCTTGCCCGACCGATTACCCGCCGCGTCCTGCGCATCCACAGCCAGCGTGTAGTTCGTGTTGCAGGAGAGGCCAGAGAAGATCCCTGTCGTCGTCGACGACGTGCCGGTGAGGGTCCCGGCCCGATAGAGGCCGTAGCCCGTGACACCGCGGTTGTCCGTCGACGCCGACCAGATGAGCGCGATGCTGGTCGCGGTGCGAGACGATGCGGCGACATTCGTGGGCGACGTCGGCGCCTGGGTGTCTCCGCAGGCGGCCGTGGAGGCGGTGACCTGAGCCTTCGTCGAGCGGTTGTTGGCCTTGTCGAAGGCATCTACCGCAAAAGTGAACGCGGTGCCGCACGTGAGGGAGGGAATCGTCGCACCTGGCTGACTCGCGGTCAGGACGGAATTACCGTTCACGTAGACGCCGTACCCGGTGACGCCGACGTTGTCAGTGGAGGCGCCCCAGGCGAGCGACACGCTCGTCGTCGTCACGCTTTGGACGGCGAGGTTCGCGGGTTGAGACGGCGGCGTCTGGTCAGCCGGGGACGTGTCCGACGGTGGCGGAGGCGTCGCTCCCACATCGCGGTGCTCGCAGCGCTTGAGCACTCCGCGAAGCGGATCGCCAAAGGTGGCGTTGTTGCAGGACACTGTGCTGTTGAACACGCGCGGCGTCGTGAACGTGCCGTTTGCGCCGTAGCGGACTTCCTTGGTACCCGCGAACGTGCACTGCTGATTCTCGGCGGCGCAGTATGTCCAGCCTCCGGACGGGGGCGGCGCGCACGCGGACGTTGTGGCCTGCGTGCGTACCCGTGCCGAGCGGTTGCCGGCGGCATCGAGAGCTTCGACGCCGAACCAGTTCGAACTGCCGCAAGCGAGGCCGCCCTGAGTGGACGATGTCGAAGTGACGAACGCCATCTTGGCGCCGTTCTTGTAGACGTCATACCCCGCGACGCCGACGTTGTCGGTCGCAGGACTCCAGGCCAAAGTCACGCTGGTCAAAGCGACGCCGCTGACCCTGAGGGTCGCTGGCTGCGACGGCAGCGTCGTATCGCCCGGGGGCGGCAAGGGCGCGGGGCACGCAGCGGTCTGGACCCACGCCGAGCGGCGAGCCGAGCGATTGCCGGCGGCATCGACCGCGTCGACCTGGTGCTCGAAGGTCGAGCCGCAGACGAGCCCGGTCAGCGTCGCGGACGGCTGGGACGTCGACTGAACGAGAAGCTGATTTCGGTAGACCCCGTATCCGACGACGCCAACGTCGTCCGACGAGTTATCCCATTCGAGCACGACACCGGTCTCGGTCGTCGCCGCCTGCCGGAACCCCGACGGCGGAGTCGGCGCCTGCATGTCCAGGCACGCAGCCGTCGAGACGGTCGCTGTGGCCGAGGACGAACGGTTGAGCGAGGTGTCGTAGGCGACGATCCACACGCCGATGCTCTGGCCGCACTGGAGGTTGGTCGCCGTATACGTCGTTCCCGAGACGCGAGCGCGCTGGGCGTCGACATAGACGAAGTAGAATGCGACGCTCACGTTGTCGGTTGCCGAATCCCACGCGAGCGAGACGCTCGTCGGTGTCGCCGAAGTCACTCGGACGTTAGTGGGCGCGGACGGCGCTTCCCGATCCTTCTTGCCCGGCAACGCGATGCCGCTCGCCGACCCGGCGAGAGCGAAGGCGGCGAGGAGCGCGAGGGAGGCGACGGCGAGGGTCGCGTGCTTTCTGGCGGCGGGCACGACCCCCGGTTCGTCGCCGAATCCGCTCCGGCGCTAGACCCCCGATCGGGTGAGGACCCCCCTCCGGCCAGGTCGACTTGGCTCAACCATGCGAGCAAGTTCCCCCCTGCCAGTGACGCCAGTCACGCAGGTCCTGGTACGCCCCAACCGAGTGGTCAGCGGGGTGGGACGACGAGCCGCGCCTGGACAATCGCCGTGCCCGATCGCCTGCCCGAGCGCACCGGCCACACGTACCAGCGATAGTCACCTGGCACGAGAGTCCGGGTTCGTCCTTCGAATCTCCAGCGAGCCGGGACCGTCACGGCGGGTTGCCTCGTGCCGGTTTCGAACACCTTCGACGAGCCGAGAAAGAGCTCGACGTGATAGGACGCCGCGCCAGAGGCAGGCGCCCAGGCAAAGCGCTGCGGCGCAGGGGCGGGCGGTGGCGGCGTTCGGTCGACCGGGGAAGGCGAGGCCTCGTCGGCTTCGACCGGCGCTTCCGGCGCGGACTCGCTGATCGGCGCCTCGAGCACGACAGTGTCGGCGCCTGCCGGAGCTCCACCCAGATCAACTCGAACTCCCACGAGCAGGGCGATGACGAGAGCTCCGGCAGTCGCGCCTCCCGCGAAGGCCACCGACCGACGCCGTCCGGCGCGAGAGATCCGACGTGGCGATTCGATGCTGTCAGGAGCGCGACTTGCTGGCGCCTCCATGCTCCTTCGCGCCAGAGACGCCATTCGCGACGTTTGGACGAGCGCTTCCAGACGCGCGAGGGTGTCGTCGGGATGCGGGAGACGTGAGCGCTCGCGCTCGGCCAAGGAGGGATCGACGAGAACGAGCTCGGGACTCACCCGCTCCATGCGACCCCATCGGCACTCGAAGCGAGAACCTGAACAGAACTGGGTGTCCGAAAGAGACGGCTACGCTCCCCGCGTGCTCAGTCCGGCCGTCGAGGATCTCGTCACCCAGCTCGCGAAGCTTCCGGGCATCGGGCGCAGGACCGCGCAGCGCCTCGCGTTCCATCTCCTCTCCGCTCGCGCGGAGGATGCCGTCGGGCTCGCGCGCGCGATCGAGGAGGTCAAGGCTCGCGTGCGGTTCTGCCGCGAGTGCGGAAACCTCACGGAGGAGGAGCTCTGCGACATGTGCTCGGACATGCGCCGCGACCGCTCGGTCATCTGCGTGGTCGAGCAGCCGGTCGATGTGGTGTCCCTCGAGCGAACGCACGAGTACCGCGGGCTCTATCACGTCCTCGGCGGGGCTCTTTCGCCACTCGACGGCGTCGAGCCGTCGGATCTGCGGATCGGCGGGCTCTTGGCGCGGATCGAGCGAGGCGAGGTAGAGGAGATCGTCCTCGCAACCAATCCGACGATGACCGGGGAGGCGACAGCGGCCTATCTCGCCGACAAGCTGCGCGGGAGGGTGCGCGTCACCCGGCTCGCGAGCGGCCTTCCGGTCGGCGGAGACCTCGAATATGCAGACGAGGTGACGCTCGGGCGTGCCCTCTCCGGTCGACGGGAGATGTAGTACGATGTTTTTTACGCAATTTGCGACTTTTTCACAGTACGCCGCCTTGCAACCGGCCCGCTGGGTTTCTACAGTGCCCCTACTGAACCGGCGGGCCTTCGGGTCAGCCGGTTCAGTGTTTTTTTGGGGAGATTCTGGCGCGATCGAAGAGCACGCGCATGCGTGACGACGCGCGAATTGGTGTCGTCGGCGCGACCGGCGCAGTCGGGCGGGTCACTCTCGAGCTTCTGCGCGAGCGAGGTCACGAATCGATCCGCGTGTTTGCATCCTCGCAGTCGGCGGGCATGCGGCTCGGCGATCTCATCGTCGAGGAAGCCACTCCTGAGGCACTCGGCGCCGCCGAGTTGGACATCTGCCTGTTCTCGGTCGGAGCGTCAGCAAGCCGCGAGCTCGTCCCGCCTGCGGCTCGGGCCGGCGCCCTCTGCGTCGACAAGTCGTCCGCGTTTCGGCTGCAGGACGGGGTTCCGCTCGTCGTGCCCGAGGTGAACGGCGAGCGCGCCCGTGGGAACTCCGGGGTCGTCGCGAATCCGAACTGCTGCTCGATTCCGCTGACCATGGTGCTGGCGCCGCTGCGCGATGCCGTCGGGCTTCGCCGCGTCCGAGTGGCGACCTACCAATCCGCCGCCGGGGCAGGCTCGCAGGCCATGCAGCGGCTGCTCGAGGAGCCTGTCGAGAAGCACGACCTGCGCATGGACTGGGACTTCGACGGAGTCGAGCTCGAAGAAGAGTCGAAGATCCGGGCAGAGACGCAGAAGATCCTCGAGCTGCCGGACCTGCCCGTGAGCGCGACGTGTGTCCGCGTTCCCGTTCTGGTCGGTCACGCCGAGGCGCTCTGGGTGGAGACCGAGGAGCCGCTCGGGCCCGATCAGGCGCAAATGCTCCTCGGGGAGGCGCCTGGTCTTCGCCTCGAGCAGTTTCCCTCGCCGCTAGCGGCGACGGGGCTCGACGAGGTGCTGGTCGGTCGCATCCGCGAGGACCACGCCTTGGAGAACGGGCTGGCCCTCTTCCTCGCCTGCGACAACCTGCGCAAGGGCGCGGCGCTGAACGCGATTCAGATAGTCGAGCTTCTTCTCGGGCATCGACCAGCGGCTTGAGAGTGGCGCAATAATTCAGCGAGCCGGGCGACACATCGGGCCGTCACGCATCCAGGCGCCCGATGCCAGCTGCGCCGCGTGCCGGAGCGGCCGGTCGATACACGCCGAGCGCCTGGAGCGTGAGCAATCCCAGATACGCAGGATTGAGCAGCAGATAGCGCCGCCAGAGACGACGGGGTTCCAAGAGAAGTCGCCACGCCCATTCGAGTCCCCATCGGCGGAGCAATATCGGCGGTTCAAGAAGTGTTCCGGCAAGGTAATCGAACGCAGCGCCGACCGCGATCATCGGCACGCCGACTCGCTCACTCATGGCATGCACAAAAGTCTCTTGACGCGGACACCCGAGACCGACAAAGATAATCTCGGCACCAGAGTCGCGCAGTTCATCTGCGATTGTCGCTTGAGTCTTCTCGTCGATTGCGCGAAACAACGAAGGCTTCGAGCCGGCGACCTGTAGATCCGGAAATTTTTGTTCAACGCGTGCGACCATACGATCGAGCGTCTCGCGCCGACTTCCGTAGAAGAGTACGGCGAGTCCCTCGCGCTCGGCGGCAGCAAGTACCCCAATCGTCACGTCCGTACCGCGAACGGAAGATCCGAGCTTCGTCCGGTGCAGCACGTTGAGCGCCCAGCGAACCGGTTGCCCGTCGGGAAGGACCAGATCGAATCGATTCAACCTATTTCTCTGAAGTATGTCGCGGTTCCCGGTCATCACGCCGTGAACGGCCAGTGCCGTCACCTGCAGTGACTTGCGCTGACGCGCTGCTCGCACCACCTTCTCGACCGCCGCCTCACGATCCACGGCATCCACGAGAACCCCCAGCACATTGCGCTTCCCGAGATCCCTCATCTCCAGCGCTCGCGATTTTCTTCGTAGATCTCTTCTGCGATCCGCTTCAACTCATATTCAAGCGTCCATGAGGGGTAATGAGATTGAAATTTTCGCATGTCGGAGATCCACCAAATGTGATCTCCGACTCTGTTTTGTTCTTCGTATTTCCAATCAAGAGAACGTCCCGCTATTCCTTCGCAAAGCTCGATGCTTTCGAGCACGGAAATGTTACTCACCCGTCCGCCACCAAGATTATAGATCTCACCGGGACGCGGATCGGCCAGCACCGCGTCAATTGCAGAGAGAACATCACGACTGTGGATTACGTCACGAACCTGTTTTCCGCCATAACCGAAAATCGTGTACTGCGTGGCTGTCATTGTGCAACGCATCACAAAGGCGAGAAATCCGTGTAGTTGGGTCGCTGCGTGCCGCGATCCAGTGAGCGTTCCGCCTCGAAAGCACGCTGTCGCCATTCCAAAATAGCGACCATACTCCTGCACCAGTACGTCCGCCGCTAACTTCGATGCTCCAAATAGACTGTGAAGCGTATAGTCTACCGACATGTCCTCCCGAATACCGCTCTCATACGCGTGGCCCGGCTCGATCTCCCACCGTGTCGGCAGCTCGACGAGCGGGAGTCGATTCGGCGTATCCCCGTAGACCTTATTCGTGGACATGAAGACGAACCGCGCTTCCGGACAATGAATGCGGGTAGCCTCGAGCAGATTGAGGGTGCCAACAGCGTTCACGTCAAAGTCGACATGAGGATTACTCGCTGCCCAATCGTGGGACGGTTGGGCTGCACAGTGAATGATGGCCGTGATTTGCTTTGCGAGACGAGAGTAGAGTTGTTCTATCCCCACTCGATCCCGAATGTCGAGGTCGAGATGCGTGTAAGCGCCCCCAAGAGTTCGTTCGAGTCTTTCCCGATTCCATCGCGTGGACGCTTCGTCGCCGAAGAAGGTACGCCTCATGTCATTGTCAATACCGACAACGTCCATGCCTTGCGCGACAAAGTGTTCGACAGCCTCTGAACCGATCAGGCCAGCAGCCCCTGTGACCACGACAACACTCATTCTCTCAACCTAGTTTGCTAACGGAAGTTCGGCAACTCGAACATGCGACAATGAGACCTGTTTGTTGTCCGCACCCGGCTTTGTCCCGGTCTAACCAGGCGGCGCGGGAGCAGGCGCCGGCTGGAACGCGTCCTTGACGACCTTCAGCACCTTTTCCCGCGTGCCCTCCTCGACCGGCTGCAATCCTCCGAGCTCGAGCCGCGCGAGCTCGATGC
>JACCTK010000085.1 GCA_013812465.1 Actinomycetota bacterium | reverse complement strand
CCAAGGAGTACACGGGGATGAAGATCGTGCGGCGCGGCGCGCTACCGGTGGGGGGGGACTCCGGGCTGGCGGAGATCCGTTCCCGTGCGCTCGGGGAGCCCAGACCGGTGCAGAAGCGCGGCGAGACGCGACGGGAGGACATCTGGCCCGGCTTCGTGGAGAAGGTGCTGTCCTTCGTCGACGTGGATTCGATCCGCCCGCTTCGAGTGGTCGTCGACGCGGCCAACGGGATGGCCGGGGTGATGCTTCCTCCGGTGCTCGAGAGGCTTCCGCAGCTCGACGTGGTGCGCTGCTTCTTCGAGCCCGACGGAACGTTCCCGAACCACGAGCCGAATCCGCTGCTCCCGGAGAACCGCGAGTTCATCGTCGCGCGGACGCGGGAGGAGGGCGCGGGACTCGGGGTCGCCTTCGACGGGGACGGCGACCGCTGCTTCTTCGTCGACGACAGCGGCCAGTTCGTCCCCGGCGACTTCGTCACGGCGCTGCTCGCCGAGATCATGCTCGAGCGGGAGCCCGGCGCGAAGGTGATCTACGACGTCCGGGCGAGCCGGGCCGTACCGGAGACGATCGAGCGCGCGGGAGGCGTCCCGCTCGTCAACCGCGTGGGGCACGCGTTCATCAAGCAGCGCATGCGGAAGGAAGGCGCTGCCTTTGGCGGCGAGGTCTCCGCGCACTATTACTTCCGCGACTTCTCGCAGGCCGATTCCGGCGTCATTCCCTTCCTGCTCATGGCGGAGCTCCTCTCGCGGCGCGGAAAGGCGCTCTCGGAGCTCCTGGCGCCCTTCCGCGAGCGCTTCTTCCTCACCGGCGAGATCAACACCCCTGTCGCCGACGTTCCGCTGAAGCTGCAGGAGCTGAAGGAGCGCTACGCCGGCGAGGGCGGTCGGATCTCGCACCTGGACGGGCTCTCGGTCGATTTCGACGACTGGCACTTCAACGTGCGACCCTCGAACACGGAGCCCCTGCTCCGGCTCAACCTGGAAGCGCTCGCTCAGGGCTTGATGGAAGAGAAGCGCGACGAGGTGCTCGCGCTCATCCGTGGCTAGCTCCGGCGATCGGTCCGAGCTCGGCCGCGTGACCGATCGCAGACCGCCCTTCAAGTACTCGGCGCTGGCCCGCGTCTGGTTCTCGGACACGGACGCGCAGGGCATCGTCTACTACGGCAGGTACCTCCCCTACTTCGACCACGCGCGCACCGAGTACCACCGCCACCTCTCGAACGCGCCGTTCTCGCAGGCAGGCGGCGACCTGGTCATGCGCGCGCTCGAGGTCGAGTACCACGCGCCCGCTCGCTTCGACGACCTGATCGAGGCGTTCGTCCGCGTCAGCCGCATCGGGACGACGAGCATGACCTACGAGTGCGCGGCGTATCTGCTCCCCGCCGAGCAGTTGATGGTCACCGCCGAGCTCACGGTCGTCCTCGTCGACCTTGCGAAGCGGAGACCGGCGTCCATTCCCGATGCGATTCGTGAGGCGGTCAAAGCGTTCGAGGGCGACGACCTCGCGACATGACACTCGAGCAGGGAGAGGAATGCCGCGCGCTCACCCGAGAGCGAGCGCGCGGCCCCCTTCCCTCTCCCCACTTCTCTCTTTAGTCACGCGTTCGGGGGATGCAATCCCTCGAACGAGGTACCCCGCTCGAATGAGGGATGCGTCCCCCATTCGAGTGGTGTTCACTCAGCGCCTCTAGGAGATCGCGACCTTCGCGGCGCGGCGGAGCCGCAGCGTCATTCGCGTTCCTCCTCCATCCGCGTGCTCTGCGACAACGTCGCCGCCGTGCGTCTCGGCGACCTGGCGGACGATCGCGAGTCCCAGCCCCGACCCGGGCATTCCGCGGGCGGACCGGGCGCGGTAGAAACGGTCGAAGACATACGGGAGATCCTCATCGGCGATTCCTGGCCCGTGATCGCGAACCGATACCTGCCCGTCCCGCACGTCGCCCTCGATCTCGGACCCGGGCGGGCTCCATTTGGCTGCGTTGTCGATGAGATTGCCGATCGCGCGATCGATTGTCGCCGGCACACCCTGCACGACGGACTCCTCGAGTCGCGCCTTGACGGCGACGCTGGGGCGGTTCCGTTGCGTCCGCTCTATCGCATCGGCGGCAACGAGATCCAGGCGTACATCTTCCGGCGCGGCCGTTCGCTGCTCTGCACGGGCGAGCTCGATCAGCCCCGCGATGAGCGTCGTCATCTCGCCGAGCTGCTCCACCACGTCCGACAGAAGCCGGCCCCGCTCCTCCGCCGGAAGGGCGCGATCTCCGGCCAGCACCTCGATGTTCGTACGGAGGCTCGTGAGCGGTGTTCGCAGCTCGTGCGAGGCGTCGGCGACGAGTTGCCGCTGGGCGCGATTCGAGTCCTCCAAGCCGGCGAGCATCGTGTTGAAGCTCGCGGCCAGCCGGCTGAGCTCGTCGCGCCCGCCGAGCTCGATGCGCTCAGAGAGATCGCCTGTCTCCGTGACGCGCTCGGCGGCTTCCGTGAGCCGGCGGACAGGTGCAAGAGCAGCGCGGGAGACCACCAGCCCGAGGGCGGCGGCGATCCCGATCCCCGAGAGCGCGATCACGATGAGAAAGAGCCGGATGCGAGAGAGCGCCGCGTCCATCTCCGTCAGCGGACGCGCAATCTGGACGGCGAACCCGGGCTCGTACGCGACGGACAGCACCCGGACGTGCGTCCCTGCGACCTCCGTCTCCGAGATGACCGAGTCCCCTCGCATGCCCGCGCTCGCGAGTGTGAGCGCCTCGTCCGAGACGGGTAGCTCGACGTCGTCGTAGAGCTGACGTAACGTTTTCCCGTTGGACTTGACGACCTGGACCAGAGTGTTCGGCTCACCGAAGCCCGGTTGAATGCCGAGAAAGGACTCCCCGTTTCGCAAGGGGATCTCGGAAAGCGGGATACGGAAGATCTCCTGCGCTCGCTCCTCGAGCGTGTCGTCGATCTGGGCCCGGAGCTCACCGCGCACGACGAAGAACACCACCACCGATGCGACGACGACCGCGAGCGCGACCGCGGCGCCGGCGCCGATTGCAGTCC
>JACCTK010000076.1 GCA_013812465.1 Actinomycetota bacterium | reverse complement strand
GATCCACCTCGTACGAGGATCCCGAGACACCGTCGCGCGGGCGGAACCGCCGGTCGCGTGGGCGAATCGTCACCGGGCTGACGACGACGGGCAGGCCGGCGCACAGCGCCTGAGCAGATCGCACCGTTTCGCCGTGCGCGCTCGCCGTCTCCATGACCGAGGAGCCATCGTCGGCATGCGCCGTCGCGCAAATCGAGTAGACAACCGCGTCGAGGTCGTCACCCGCTGGCGGGTCGCCGTTTAAAGCGCGCCGTCCGTTCCGCCGGCAAACAGCGCTTCAGGAGCGGGAGCTGCGAGGGAGCCCTTCGCCATGCGCACGACGCTCGGGTCGACCACAGGCCGACCGTCCTGGAGCACGAGGACCCGGACGATCCGAGCCTGCGCCAGCGGGAGGGCCGCCGCGAGGGCTTCGAGCTCGGCCTTCGGATCGGATCCGAGGAAGAGCGCGAGCTCGAGACCGGTCGCTGTCGATCTCGAGGTCTCGGCGCCATGATCGAGCATCGAGCGCCAGCCAGCGGTGGCCAGGTGGAGGTCGGCGCGCAAGTGCGAGGGACGGAGCGCGGTGATCAGGTCCGTCTCGCGCTCCGACAGCGCCTCACCGTGGCTCGCCATGCCGAGGCCGACCCTGGGTAGGTCGAAGCCGAGCGTGCCGCCGACCTCGACGACGACTGTCTGGTGCGGCGACGTGCTGCGCCGCCGGTTCCTTTCAATCATATGGCATGCCGTACCCCTTAGACTCCAGGCATCGTAGAGGCTGGCTCGCCGGCCCCCACCGCAACACCCGACCGGAGGACAGCCGTGGCCGACGACCGATTCGAGCAAGGGTTCGCGCGGCGTACGGTGGACACCGGCCACCGCGGCGAGCGCCGGCCTCCGTCCGAGTCGACGACGGTCGTGACGGGCGCGACCGGCTTCATCGGCCCCCACGTCGTTCGCGCGCTGCTCGACAGCGGTCGTCAGGTGGTCGCGCTCGACGTGCGCGGGTTTTCCCCTGAGGGTGCGTTCATCCTCCGCGATGACCTCGACCGCGTGCCGCTCGAGATTGGTTCGGTCTCCGATACGGCGAGGATGTCGGACGTCGTTCGGACGCATCGCCCGAACGAGATCGTGCACATGGGGATGATCATCGACCCCGGGTACCTCGCCGTAAACCGAACGACCGGGATCCAGGTGAACGTGCTCGGAACAGTCAACATTCTGGAGGCGGCGCTCGCGTTCGACGTCGACCGGATCGTGAACTTCTCGTCGATCGGCGTCCTTCCGAGCGTCGAGTACGAGCCGATCGACACGAATCACCCGGTGCTGATGGCCTCGAAGGGGCCGGGCACCGATTTCTACGGCTCCGCCAAGGCCGCTTCGGAGCTTCTCTGCTACGCCTACCACCAGGCGCTCAGTGTCGATTTTCGAACGATTCGTCCATCTGCGGTCTACGGTCTCGGCATGAACATCTGGGTTGGCCCAATCAAGGCGATGGTCGAAGGCGCGGTTCGCGGTGAGCCGCTGCACATCGAGTTCGGTGGCGCGCACCCCCGGGACTACACGCACGCTCGGGACATTGCCAGTCTCGTGGTTGCCGTGCTCGGCGCTCCCGACGACGCGGACCGCATCTTCTACGGCGCGACCGGACGACCGCTGGTAACGACCTCGGAGGTCGCGGCACTGGTTCGCGAGCTCGTCCCGGGCTCCGACGTCTCCATCGGCGACGAGCTGTCCGAGGGCGAGGAGTCGGTTGTCGCGCTCCGCGGGCAGCTCTCGATCGAGAACGCGCGCGCCCAGCTCGGATGGGAGCCCGCGTACGGGTCGATCCGCGACGGGATCGCCCAGTATGCGGAGCACTACGGCGCGTTCCTGGCCGCAACAAGCTAGCGAAGCAGGGTGAGACGGATGGCCCGCGTCCGCCTCTTCGCCGGAGGGCTCGCAACCGAGACGAATAGCTTCTCCCCGATCCCGACCGGATACAGCGACTTCCGGACCGCGGCCGGCGCCGACCCACAGGAGGTACGCGACACGATCTTCTTCGGTCGCAGCTTCCGCTCGTACGCCGGGGTGGCCGACGCTCGCAACGTCGACCTCGTGCTCGGGTCGTACTCCTTCGCGATCCCAGCCGGGCCACCGCCGCGGCCGGTGTACGAGCGGCTGCGAGACGAGCTACTCGCCGAGCTCGAAGCTGTGCTGCCCGTCGACGGCGTGCTGCTCACGCTGCACGGCGCGATGGTGTGCGAAGGAATCGACGACTGCGAGTCGGACATCGTCGTGCGAGTGCGCAGGCTCGTCGGCGACAGCGTGCGGATCGGCGTGCTCCTCGACCTCCACTGCGATCTACCGCAGGAACTGCTCGATGCCGCCGACGCCGTAGTGGTGGTGAAGGAGTACCCGCACGTGGACGTCGAGCAGTGCGCCCGGAAGCTGGCCGAGATCGTCGTCGACGCGGTAGAGGGTCGGGTGACTCCCACGATGGCCTCCTTCGACTGTCGCATGGTCGGGCTCTATCCGACCGTGCGCGAGCCGATGCGGAGCTTCGTCGACAGCATCCTCCACGGCGCGGAGCGCGAGCACGGCGTACTCGCCGCGTCTCTCGCGCATGGATTCCCGTATCTCGACGCTCCCGGCACAGGCGCGCGCTCTCTCGTCATCACCGACGGCGATCCCGTGCGCGCGGTGCAGATTGCCGAGCACGTCGGTAAAGAGCTCTACGCGATTCGAGCCGAGGCAGCGCTCAGACCGCTGCCGCTGCGAGAAGGCCTCGACAAGGCCCTCTCGTACACGAGCTCGGGAAGACCCGTCGTACTCGCCGACATCGCAGACAACGCGGGGGGCGGGGCGCCGAGCGACTCGACGTTCATATTGCGAGAGCTGCTCGAGCGCGGTGTGGCCGACGTCGGGGTGGGCCCGGTCTGGGACCCGGTCACGGTGCAGCTCGCCTTCGCCGCCGAGACGGGAGCAATGCTCACGCTCCGGCTCGGGGGGAAGATGGGGCCCGACTCGGGAGATCCGCTCGATCTTACGGTCAGGGTGAAGGGCCTCGTCCGCGACCTCTTCCAACGCTGGCCTCAGCTCGACGGGTACGCCGAGATGCCCCTGGGCGACGCCGCCTGTCTCCATGTCGAGGGTATCGACGTGATCGTCGTGAGCCTCCGGGATCAGGCCTTCGGGCTCGAGCTCTTCACTGCGTTCGGGGTAGACCCGCGTAAGAAGCGGTTGCTCGTCCTCAAGTCGGCCAACCATTTCCGGGCGGCCTATGACGCGATCGCACGCGAGGTGATCTACGTGGACGCGAACGGCGCGCTCCCGAGTGATCCGCGCGCGATCCCGTACACGCGGTTCGACACGCAGGCGTTCCCCTGGATCGACGACCCGCTAGGGATCAGCGCGTCTCGATCGTGACGACCTCGTAGGGGGTGAGGCTCAGCGCCAGCTCGCCGGCGAGCTCCGTCTGCTCGACCGTCTCGCGGAACACTGTCGCATCGTCCGCGGCGGCCGGCAGGGTCGCCTCCCTCAAGCGCCGGAGAGACACCTGGCCTTCCAAGGGCCCCACCACTGCGTCCACCTCCGCCGCTGTGAGATTCGCCACGAGCAACCGCGTCGCATCCTGATCCTTGACCGCGAGCGCCACTGCGACGAGCGGATCGTCGGACATCACCTCGAGCACCTCCGCACCGTGCCATCCGATGACATCCGCGAGCGGATGAAAGAGTGGGAACACCTGACCTGGGCCAGAGTGGAAGTCATCATGGGTCGACCTCTCACCAGGCGCGCGCTCGATCAGACCCCGCCAGCCGGTCAGCTCGAAGTAGGTCACCGACGACACACCGGCCTCGGCGACGTACTTGAGACTTCCGGCCGTCCAGGCGGCGCCGAGAAGCGAGGGCTGGCGGATGTCGACGGACGAGGGAAGCGCTTCCGGATCTTCCGGCTCGGGGCCTGACGCGTGGAAGTTGACGCGTGGGCGCAAGGTGATCGGCGAGATGACGATCGGCTTGCCGGCGGCAAGCGCATGGGCACTCCGGACGTTCTCCGCCTGGGCATCGAGATTCTCGACGATGTCCACGTCGGTGAAGGCATGGATCTGAGGCGTGATCGAGAAACAGACGAAGTCCCAGGTTCCCGGCTGCGGCCGCGTGCGATTGACCTCGGTCAAGTACATCTCGGTTCCACCACCGATCTGTACGCCGGGGAGGCCGGGGGCCAGGTGGTCCCGCACGAGGTCGACGAGCTCGGGTGGCGTCGTTTCGGTCGGCGTGCCGGTCCTGGCGTCCGCAGGTACCACCAGCACGCGGTCGACAGTCGGCCCACTCGCCAGGGCTTCGCTCAAAGAGGCGAGGAGGCCGGCGTTGTCGACTCCGAGGTGCAGGAAGACCTCGAGATGCGCCCCGACTCGGCGCGCCGACTCCTGCCCCGCGGCGAGCACCCTCCGCCAATCGTCGCGGTCGAGGTGCGTTTCTACGCGTAGATGAGCGGGTGCGAGCACGGAGAGCAAGGCAGCCTCTCGGTCACTCAGGGCGTGACCGTCGGCATCTGCGCAGAGACCGACTGCCGGGACGCTCCCCCCGGTCGGTGAGCCGATGGAGAGCCGGATTGGGCCTTCCTGTCGTTCCCTGACGGTCAGGTCGCGTGCGGTGAGAGTCATCCGCTGGGTCAGCGGCTCCCCGGAGCGGAGACCGAACGGAGTCCCCAGGGCCACCGGTGTCGAGTACGTCTTGAAGTTGGCGTCCGTCCAGTTGCGGTGATCCTCGGTCTCCCACAGGTCACCCTCGAGCTCGAATACGAGCGAGCCGCTCTCCGGCAGGGACACCTCCAACCGGTCAAAAGCGGGGAACAGCGGATGGAACGCGCCGTTCTCGAATGCCTGTGGCCCGATGAGGTCGGGGAACACACCGCCGATCTCTGCGCCGGACGCGCGTGCGCGGAAGGGAGCCCCCTTCGTCTCGCGCCAAGGGTGATGGACGCAGATGCCGATGCGGTTGTACTGCACGTCGCGCTCGGCGCGACCGTCGAACGAGTACACGATTCGTCCGTTCCGGTCGCCCCTGGCTGCGCCACGCCACGAGAAGTCGATGTCGTGACTCGTATGCCGCGCCGTGAAGCGAACCTCGAAGGAGTCTCCGCGATCCTCGACCTCCAGATCAGAGACGACTGCGGGAATCGTCTTCCAGTTGCGATCGCGCACGGCCGCGTAGACGCGACGAACGAGCTCGGTGCGACCGATCCGGAGGTACCTGAGATCGATACCGTCGAGGAGAGCCGTGATCGGACCCGCGCGCAGGGGCCGCATCGCGGGCGGTGCTTCTGTGGTGCCGTGGAGGAGGGCAAGACGTGCGGCGTCGATTTTCATGCGGTCACTCCCGTGGGTAGGCGTCGCGCTCGGCGGCACGACGGGATCTCGTGGAATAGAGGCTGTCCGCCGCGTGCGGGTCGAGCGGCACGCTACGGCTCTCCGGGCGCCGGAGCCTCGGGCGGGCCAAGCACTCTGCCCCCATCAATCGTCAGGATGGCACCCGTAACCCATTCGGCGCCCCGGTCGACGAGGTGCCAGATCCATCGTGCGATCTCCTCGGGTTGACCGACTCTGCCGAGAGGCACGGATGCGCCCAGCTCCTGCAGCCGAACGCTCGGATCCGCGAGTGCGCGGGTGTGAATCTCCGTGGCGACTGGGCCGGGACGCACGCATACGACACGTATGCGGTCGGAGGCCAGCTCTGCGGCCATGTTCATCGTCATGTGCTCGAGCGCAGCCTTCGTCAGGCCGTAAACGGTCTGCCGACCCCGATACATGGCCGCCGCCGCCGACGAGACGTTGACGACGACGGGAGCAGGCGATGCGCGAAGCGACGGTAGAGCTGCCTTGACTAAGAAGTACGGAGCGCGCACGTTGACGGCAACGAGGTCGTCGAAATCGTCGACTGTGAACTCGCCGATCGACTTCAGCGCAAGACTCGCAGCATTGTTGACGATCACGTCGACTCGCCCCGTCTGGTCGAGCACCGCGTCGACCACCTCGGCGGGCGTCGTCTTTAGCGCCAGGTCAGCCGGAATGGTGAGTGCAGCGCCGCCGGCGGTGTCGATCTCGCCATGAACCGCTGCAAGCCGCTCCCGCCGTCGTCCCACGAGCGCGACCTTGAGCCCCTGGAAGGCGAGAAGCCGCGCGGTGGCAGCTCCGATCCCGGAACCGGCGCCAGTGACGATGGCAACGCGCTCATCCAAGCTGTACGACGATAGTACGACTTGTGCGCGTAACGATCATCGGTGCGGGCCATGGGCCGGGCTCACGTGCCGTCGACGTTCGCCTCGATGCGGTGGCTGGTGGCATCGACGACGAGCGTCTCGCCGACGAGCGGCGCGACGACGCGGCGCCGCCCCGTGGTGTCGTACTTCGGGACGAGATCGAGGAACCGCGCCACCTCGTCGTCGGGCGCGAGATAGTGGCAGGCGACGGCGAGCTCGACGCCAAGCATCTCGGCCGCGCGCGCCGCCTCGTCGGCGTCCATCTCGCCCGTCAGGAACGTCCCGGGGCCGGGGATCAGGTGCTCGAGCTCGCGCGGGAGCGTGCAGCCGAGCAACCCCACCGTCGGCTTGTACAGCTCGCCGATCAGCCGCATGTCGAAGATGCACGTATCGCCGTAGTGGTAGATGCGGACGCCGGGCTCCGTCTCGACGATGAAGGCGATCGGGTTCCCGACCACCTGGCGGCCGTCCGAGAGCGTGGCCATGGACCAGTGATGGCATTCCACTGGTCGCACCACGACCCCGCCGATCTCGACGACGATCCCCCACGTCGTCGGGGTGATCTGATCGGGGGAGACGCCGTCGTCGATGAGCTTGGCGCGCACCGCCGCATCGCACACGACGGGGGCGCCTGTGCGCTTTGCCACGTCGGGCGTGTCGCCGTAGTGGTCCATCGCCGCATGACTGACGAGGATCACGTCCGGCGTCGCGAGGTCGTCGGGCGAGCAGGGCGCGAGCGGGTTGTCGGAGAGGAACGGGTCGATCAGGATCCGGTGAGTCGGACCGACGATCTCGTAGCTCGCCGCGCCGTGGTAGGTCAGTCGCGTGCTCATACGAACCCCCTTTTCGCTTCCCACCCGTTGACGAGCCTGGGAGCCGCTTCCGCGCGCACCGTACTTCCCGATGCCACCACGCCGCTCACGACCCGGGAGCCTTGTGAAGTCCCGGCGGTTGCGCGGTCGGGGTCCCTCCTGCGTCCATGAACGCGCGGAAGCGTGCGATGTAGTCCGTGATCCCGTCGCGGAGGTCGGCGAACTGGGGCTCCCAGCCGAGTGCGCGAGCGTTCTCGATCGAGTACTGGCCGCGGAGCGGGAGCTCCATGCGATCGGCGTCCGTCCACTCCTCGCCGATCTCCACGTCCGCACCGGGCACGAGCTCGCAGACGATCTGGCCGACATCGGCCCCGGTGCGAAGCGGTAGGCCGGTGCCGCCCCAGAAGACGCGGTCGGCGTCTTCGGGGCCCTCGAGCAGGGCTACCGCGAGCGAGGCGATGTCGACGCCGTTGACGTAGTCGCGCGGCACCTGACCTCCCGTCGCGAGGCGCACCGGCTGGCCGAGGAGAGGCGGCTCGACGATGTTCTTCATGTAGTTCGGCGCGTACCAGCTCATGCCGAAGCCGTAGAGCGCCGAGGGCCGGACGATCCTGATGTCCACACCGAAGTTCTGGAGGTAGGTGAAGCAGAACGCCTCGGAGGCGAGCTTGCCGGCGCTGTAGGCGCCGAGCGGGCCCTCCTTGGCCGTGATCGTCGGGTGGTTCGCGTCAACGGGCTCGTACACGACCCGCCCGACGACGGCGATGGTGGAGAAGTACACGAAGCGCGCCACTCCTCCAAGGAGACGGCAGGCCTCGAGGAGGTTGACCGTGCCGCCGACCATCGACTGCAGGGCGGCGGTTGGATGCTCGTCGAGGTAGGCGAGTTCCAGGCTGCCGCCCGCGTGGACGACCGCCGACGGCCGGTGCTCGAGCATGACCTGGAGCGTCCGCGGCCAGTCGTCCACCGAGCCCCGCTCGAGCTGGACGTCGTGCCCGATGACGTAGCGCGACTCGGGGCGGAAGTCGGCGATGTCAAAGACGACCACCTCGTAGCCGCGGTCGAGAAGCGCCCTCGTGACATAGCTGCCGGCGAACCCGGCTCCACCCGTGACGAGCACGGGTCTCGAACGATCGATCACCGATGACGTTCCGTTCGTAGAGGTGTCCGATTATCATACTATCCCGAGGTTCGAGACGCCCGGCGCGCGGGATGCGTCGAGCGGTTCGCTTGACGGCCACTGAGACAGCTATATGATGGCGTGCCATAGAGTGCGGGCGAATACCTCTGACCCCGCGAGAGGGCAGCGTGGTGGCCTGTGCGGGCAGAGCAGACCAGCAGCGAGAGAGGAGTGAGTGCCTTGACCGAGACTCTGAAGCCACCGCCGGGTGTGTACTCGCGTCGCACGTTCCTGCAGATAGCCGGCGCCACGACGGTACTCGTCAGCTCCGGGGGACTTCTCACAGCGTGCGGCGGCGACGACGAGAGCTCGGCGGAAGTCGGCGGGCCGTTCAACCTCTTCCAATGGGCCGGATACGACGGCGTTGACGCGCTCAAGGACCTGGACTGGTACGCCCAGAACGGGCTCGAGGTCAACCTCAAGCCGATCACGACCCCCGGGGGCATCCCCACGGTCATCAAAGGCCCGGGCGGAGACCAGTGGGACGCCTCGTCTGCGAACCAGGGTGATGCCGAGTACTACCAGTCGATAGGGATCTCGTCCGAGATCACCCCCGACGAGGTGCCGGCTCTCGACAAGATGCTGCCTTTCTTCAAGGAGGGCTCCTTCTGGAAGATCTCGGACGGGGTTTACAACTCCGTGCCGTGGACCTGGGGCCCGATCGGCTTCAACGGCCGGCCCGACCGCATCCCGGAGGGTTCGATCACGAGTTACCAGGACCTCGTCAAGCCGGAGTTCAAGAACCGGCTGGAGACGTTCGACGACGCGCTGAACATGATCGCCACCGGCGCCGTCGCCAGCGGGATCGATCCGTCCACGGTGACACGCGAGCAGCTCAACGGGCCGATCAAGGACTACCTCACGAAGCTGCGGCCGAACCTCAAGGTCCTCGCCACCTCTCTCGGCGACCAGATCAACAACCTGGTCTCGGGCGATGTGGACGGAACCCTCGTCGGCTTCAACTGGGCCGTCCTCGAGGCCGCGAAGCAGAACACCGAGATCTACTTCCTGGTGCCCGAGAAGGAGGGCAGCTTCGGTTTCTGCGATGCCGTCTTCATCCCGCCCAGCGCGCCGCACCGCGCGAACGCGCTCGCGTACGCGAACGCGTTGATCGAAGGCGAAACGGCCGTCACGATGCAGGGGTACCTGAACCAGCTGAGCACCAATCCCGACGTGATCGACCAGGCGAGCACCGTGACGCGCGGCCTCTACCCCGAGGATCTCGACACCTACACGAGCCAGACGCTCAAGTGGAACAAGAGCTACAACGATCCGGCTGGGGAGTTTGCGACGATCGCGGAGTGGACCAAGCTCTGGGAGGATGTGAAGGCCCAGGGGTGAGGCGGCGAGTCTCGAGAACCCGCCGGCAACCCAATGCAGATCGGTAGGCGACTCGAGGCGCTTCTCCTCGCACCACTCGGAGTCCTGCTGGCCGGGGCGCTGATCGTCCCGGCCGGCATCCTCTTCTACTACTCGCTCTACCGGTTCGCGTTCCTCGAGCTCTACGGCGGCGCCACCGTCGGGAACTACACGGACGCGCTCACCAGCGCCACGTATCGGGTGTACGCGCGCAACACGCTCTGGATCGCGCTGCCGACGACGGCGGTGAGCGTGGTCGCGGGTTACCTCCTCGCCTACTACCTCGTCTTCGGGCGCTCGTGGCGTCGAAACCTCGTCTTCGCCCTCGTCCTCTCGGCGCTGATGGCGAGCTACCTCGTGCGCATCTACGCGTGGAAAACCCTGCTGGGATCGAGCGGCATACTCAACAGCGCCCTGACCAGTGCGGGCGTCGTCGACGAGCCCATCGGCTTCCTCCTCTTCTCACGGGTCTCCGTGATCCTCGCGGAGATCAACCTGTTCACGCCGTTCGCGGCCCTCGCCTTCTACGCCGCTCTCGCCGGGATCTCGCCCGACTACCGCGAGGTCTCGCGGGACCTCGGCGCGGGGCAGCTGCAGACGCTCTGGCGGGTGACCCTGCCGCTCTCGGGCAGGGCGATCCTCGCCACGACGGCCGTTGTCTTCTTCCTCGCCTCCAGCGACTACGTCACGCCGACCCTGGTCGGCGGTCCCGACTCACAGACGATCGGGGTCGTGATCTCGACGGCCTTCGGCACGACGCTGCAGTACGGCCTCGGGGCCGCCCTCTCGTTCCTGACGCTGCTTGCGTTCGTGCTCGCCTACGTCTGTCTGCGAGCGGCCATGCGGGTGACGCGGATCCTCCCGAAGACGGTCGCATAGGCGATGACGGCTCGGCTGAGACGCAACTGGCTCGGACTGACGTGCGCCGCGCTCCTCGTGTTCCTCTATGCACCCCTCACCATCGCCGTGCTCTACGCGTTCAACGACAGCCGCCGTCTCACGTGGCCGCCCTCGGGCTTCTCGCTCAAGTGGTTCCGTGAGATCTTCAGCGACGAGCTTTTCAGCAAAGCGCTGACCACGAGCGTCATCGCCGCCACGCTCACCGCCGCCGTAGCAGGGATCATAGGGACGGCGGCTGCCATCGTCTTCACGCGCCGGCGCTCGCGCACGGCGCGTGCCATGGAAAGTTTCGGCCTCCTCCCGGTGATGCTGCCCCCGCTCTTTATCGCCATCGGCCTCGTCGCGGCGATGAACGTCGCGAACATCTCGCCGGCAATGTGGACGATCGTCGCCGGCCACACCCTGGTCGCGATCCCGTTCGTGCTCGTCGTCGTCGCTGCCCGCTTCCGTACCTTCGACGTCGAGCTCGAGAGTGCCGCGCGCGACCTCGGCGCCGGGCCGGGACAAGTGCTGCGGCGGATCACGCTGCCGATCGCCGCCCCGGCCGTTCTGGGTGCCATGCTGCTCGCCTTCGCCATCTCCTTCGACGAAGTCCTGATCACGAACTTCACTTCCGGCACACGGTCGACCGTCCCGCTCTACGTTCTCGGCAGGCTGCGGCGGTTCATCGACCCGGGAGCGAACGCGGTGGCGACGATTTTGCTGCTCGTGCCCTGGATCGCACTCGCGGTCGGCGCACTCTTCCTGCGACGGTCCGGGCGGTCGGGCACCGTCGGGGAGGGTGCATGATCTCCTCGCACGGAGGAAAGCTAAGGAGTGGGTCGCCAGAGGCTCCAGCGGGTGACCAGGGCGCGCTGAGCGTGCGCGGCGTTTCGAAGCGGTTCGGGGCCGTCGTCGCGGTCGACGATGTCTCGCTCGAGCTGCCGGCGGGCTCTTTCTTCAGCCTGCTCGGGCCGTCCGGGTGCGGCAAGACGACGCTGCTGCGCATGATCGCCGGACTCGAGCAGCCGGATGCGGGCTCGATTCTCGTCGACGGCCAAGACATCACGAGTCAGCCGCCCGAGCGCCGACCGTTCAACATGGTCTTCCAGCGCTACGCGCTCTTTCCGCATCTGACCGTCTTCGACAACGTCGCCTTCGGACTTACCACCGACCGGAGCCGACGCCCGCCGAAGGACGAGGTCGGGCGGCGCGTGGCCGACATGCTGCGCTTGGTCGGCCTGGAGGGCTTCGAGCGGCGGATGCCGACGCAGCTCTCTGGCGGCCAGGCCCAGCGCGTCTCGGTGGCCCGCGCCCTTATGCGCCAGCCGCGCGCGCTGCTCCTCGACGAGCCCATGGCCGCCCTCGACCGCAACGTCCGCCACCAGGTGCGGGAGGAGCTCCTGCGCATCCACGCGGAGACGGGTACGACGTTCCTCCTGGTCACCCACGACCAGGACGAGGCGCTCTCAATCAGCCAGCTCGTCGGACTCATGAACGAGGGGAGGCTCGAGCAGGTCGCAGATCCGGAAACCATGTATCACAGTCCGGCGACGCTGTTCGCGGCCCGCTTCGTCGGGGCGGGCTGCTTCGTCCCAGGCCGTGTCGTCGGGCGAGCGAATGGGGCACCCGAAGTCGACGTGCAGGGGATCCGCTTCGTGGCGGCGGACGCCGGCGTCGCCAACGGCGCGGAGGCGCAGGTGCTCCTCCGACCCCAGGATCTGAAGCTCGCAGAGCCGGGAGCCGGGCGCATCCAGGGGATCGTCGAGACCTGCGCGTTCTTCGGCTCCTACTACGCCATTACCGTCCGCACACAGATCGCGCTGCTCAGGCTGCACGAGCCAAGACCGGAGCACGCAGGCGCGAGCGTCGGTGTCGACTGGCCTGCCACCGCCGGGATCGCCTACCCGAGCGGAGGCGGGACGGTCGAGCCGATAGCGGAGGACAATGTGCTCGCTCCGTCGTAGTCGTCACGGGCCATGCCATGATGGGTCTCACGAGCTCGGAGAAGCGGTCTGTAGTGCGTCAAGCCGTCGCACGCTCTGCCGGTGTCAGACCGGATCGCTACCGGAGGCTGGGCGACTTCCTCTCCGACACGCGGGCCACCGTCATTCGAGGAGGTGAGTACGATCGAAGTCCCTTTGGATCATGAGGACGTCGCCGACGAGCGGGCGACCAACTTCGAGGTCGGGAGCAGGTTGCTGTTCGAGAACGAGCACGTCCGCGTCTGGGACATCACGCTCGCGCCGGGCGAGCGCCTCCCTTTCCACTGCCACCGGACGAGCTACTTCTACCGGTGCGAGAGCGCGGGCCTCTCCCGGGTCGGTTTTCCCGACGGGTCGGTCACGACCTACGGGAGTCACCTCGACGAGGTGACCTTCCACGACATCGCGCACGGCGAAACCGTGATCCACGACCTGACGAACGTCGCCGATACCGTACTTCGTTTCACGACCGTCGAGCTGCTCGATGGCCGGTAAGCGAGCCTCCGAGCGCTAGACATCGTCAGGGCGACTCGAGCTCGAAGTCCCTTTGCCCAGTCGGATAGGCGACGATGACGTCCGCGTCCTCGTGCCCGATGTTCATGGCGTTGTGGAACACCCCAGCCGGGATGGTCAACGTGTCTCCGGACTCGAGGACGACGGACTCCTCGCCCACGCTGTGGCGCACCCTGCCCCGTAGGACGTACAGGACTTCCTCGCAGGTGTTGTGCCGGTGTCGCGGATTGCGTTTGCCCGGACGGATGATCGTTCGCCCCAGCGTCACGCCTTCGGTCCCTGTTAACTCCCGGTTCGCCAGCCAGGTAAGGGACCCCCAGCCGTGATCAATGGCCGTCGCGTCCCGCCCAGAGTA
>JACCTK010000074.1 GCA_013812465.1 Actinomycetota bacterium | reverse complement strand
GGCCCCGTCAGCCCGAGTCGCGCAAGCGGGCGGACGAGCGCGTTGAGCGCACGCCGCCACCAGCTTCGCCGATAGGGCTTCGGGCTCGGATCCACGCCAAGTAAGTAAAGCCGTGGCCGCCACTCGGGCAGCCACGGCGAGGGGTGGAAAGGACTCGATTCGGCGGTCAGTGCGCGAGCGGGCGAATCCGCGTGTAGCGCATCGCCAGGAAGAGACCGAGCGCGAGCGCGATGCCCAGTCCGAACCCGATCCCGATCTGCGACCACTCGAGCTCGCGGCCGGAACCGGTCGACGAGCTGGCAACGGGGACGTTCGCCGGCTCGTTGAAGCGGTCGTCGAAGACGATCCGGTTGCCGTAGTCGGCGTTCATCGCTGCGGCGCGCTCGACCACGTCGGGCGAAGTGACCTGGCTCGAAGAGGTCGGAAGCCTCAGCGCTTTCATGCGATCGATGGCGTCAGGCGAGACGATCGGATTCGACTGCAGGGCCAGCTGCGCCGCGCGTGCCCGGTCGACTGCGTCGGGTGAGACGAGCGGGGTCGAACGCTGGTGCGCAGCAGCCGCGCGCTCGAAGACGTCTGGCGTCTGGCTCTGCCCCATAGCCGCCGGGACGGCGACGAGGGCAACTGCCGCGACCGTGACGAGTGAGATCTTGGGGGTCATCGTTCCTCCTTCTAGCTCCCGGTGACCCTGGTGGTCACCTGATTCGAGGCTAGGGAACGGAGCGCGGGCCTGAAACGGGGGAATCCCCCGTGTTTGACTCGTCGACCACCTGAGGTGCAGCGGATGCGAGCGCGTGAGCGAGCTCGGTGCGCGACCGGACCCCGAGCTTCGCGTAGATGCGCGACAGGTGGCCCTCGACCGTTCGCTCGGAGAGGAACAGCGCCGCCGCCACCTCGCGGTTCGTCCTCCCCTCTGCGACGAGGCTCACGATCCGCTCCTCGGCCGGGGTGAGCGATCCCGGTGTCGCCGCGCGGCCGCTGATCCGCCGCAGCTCGGAGCGGGCTCGCTCTGCCCAGAGCCCGGCGCCGATCCGGTCGAACGTGCCGAGTGCATCCTCGAGCGTCTTTCGCGCTTCGCTCCTGCGCTTCATGCGTCGCTGCACGGAGCCGAGCACGAGCAGCGTTCGGCCTCGCTCGAGCGGAATCTCGACGCGTTCGTGCTCTGCAAGAGCCTCGTTGATGGAGGCCACGGCGTCGTCCAGGGATCCTTTCTGCGCGGCGAGCAGCCCACGGCAGCGAAGGCACACCGCGAGCGCAGAGGCACGCTCCAGCCGCCGCGCATTCTGTTCGTACCAGTCGAGGAGCTCGACAGCCTCCTCGGGCCGGCCAAGCTCGATGAGCGCCTCGATCTGGTCGGGGACGAAGCCGACCGCGACGGGCTCGGCAATGTGTTCTCGACGCGCGAAGGTGGTGCTCGGCTCGAGCCACGAAAGGGCGACCTCTGGACTGCCGCGCGCGAGCTCGAGATGCCCGAGAGCCTCGCGAGCAACGAGCTCGGCAGGGCGGCCACCGGTCGCCGGCACACGTTCCAACGCCTCGAGCGCGGCGGCCCGCGCCCGCTCCACGTTCCCGAGCTTCGCCTCGGCCAGGCCTTCGAGTGCGAGGTTGTATGCATAGAGCGTCCCCTGCCCGGACTGCTCTGACATCTGTTGCCCCTCGCGAGCGCGGGCGCGCGCGCTCTCGTAGTCGCCGAGAAGGCACTCCATCCGGCCGAGCAGAACGAGCACGTAGGGCGGCGAGCTCTCGTCGCCGAGCTCACGCGAGCGTTGCAAGAGCTCCAAGAGTGCGCGTCGAGCGCGTTCGACCTCGTCGGTCCACCACCAGTGGACGGCGACGGGAAACAGCGGCTGCGCGAGTACGCGCCGCTCCTTCGATACCTCCTGAAGCGCGAGCGCGTGGGTCGCCGTCTCCGTTGCGGTCTCGAGACCGAGAAGCGTCTCCACTACCAGCTGGGTGCCGAGGGACTCGGCCGCGAGCGCGTCGTCTCCGAGCTCGAGCGCGAGCCGCGCAGCGGTTTCCGCATGCTCGATCGATTCGAGGAGTCGCTCGCGCAGCCGGAAGAGGCATGTCGCGACCCCTTCGTGAGCGACCGCCAGGATCTCGAGATCTCCCTCGGCCTCGTCAATCGCCTCCAGGAAGAGGTCGACGGCTTCCGCCTGCGCTTCGTAGGAGCGAACGCGTGCGAGCCGAGCGAGCGCCCTCGCACGATGTCTCCCCGCACGCAGCTGATCGATGACGTCGAGGAGTTGCGCCTCCGCCCGGGGCGAGTCGCCCGACTCGAAATGTAGGTACGCCGCGTCGACAGCCCTTCGAAGCGCGACGTCGGACTCAGGCGCCGGCGTCAGCTCTCGTGCGCGGTCGAGGAGGAGCGCGGCCGCCCGTGGAGCGCCGCGCGCTCGTGCATGGCGCGCCGCGTCCTCGAGCGCGGAAGCGACGAACGCGTCCGGCTCGTCGGTGGACGCAGCAAGATGTCGTCCCCTCGCCTCGGGATCCTCGATCAGCTCCGCGAGCCGCGCATGCACTTCAGCTCGACGAAGCGGACTAGCGGCCTCGTATGCGCCGGCCGCTAGCAGCGGGTGCGTGAATCGGATCCTGTCGCCCTCGAGCTCGACGACCCGCGCGTCGAGTGCGGGCTCGAGCCCCGCGCTCCGGGACACTCCCGTCGCGGTCTCGACCAGCTCGACACGCGCGTGTGCGAGGGCGGCGGCAGCAAGCAGGAAATCGCGGCTCTCGTCGGGAAGCGCCTGCAGCCGTCCGTGGACGAGGTCGTGCAGCGACGCAGGCACGGGCAGCGGCTGGCCAGCTTCGATGGAGATTCCCCTGCGTTGCAACGTCCGCACGATCTCGAGCGCGTAGAACGGGTTTCCGCCAGAGGCCTCGTGCACCTCGGCGAGGATCGGACGCGGGAGCGCGACGCCGAGGTGGCCATGCACGACGTGGTGGAGAGCGCTCGAGTCGAAGGGGCGGACATCCACGCTCCGGACACGGTCCCGTGGAAGCGAACGCACTAGCTCGGCGAGAAGGGTGCTCTCCCATCCCGCCCGCCGTGCCAGAAGAACGCCGACGCGCTCTGCCTCCAGCCGCCTCGCCGCGTAGGCGAGCGCGGCGGAGGAGGCGGCATCGAGCCACTGGACGTCGTCGACGGCCACTAGTAGGGGCGTCGTCTCGGCAAGCGCACGGAGCGAACCGAGAACGGCGATCCCAACAGCGCGCTCGTCGGGGGCCGGTCCCCCGTCGTCCTCCAAGACGAGCGCGCGGGCGAGGGCACGTCGCTGGGGATCGGCGAGAGGAGCGAGCGCCTCCTCGAGCACGCCGTCGAAAAGGTCGCCGACTCCCGAGAACGAAAGCGCATTCTCGCTTTCCGCAGGTCGCGACCTGAGGACACGAAGTCCTCGCTCCTCCGCCGCGGTGAGGACGTCTAGCCACAGCGTCGTCTTCCCCACTCCAGCCTCGCCGTCGAGGACGAGGGTCGACGCCCCGTCGGAGACGCTGGCGACGAAGTCACGGAGGGACGCCAGCTCGGCATCCCGGCCGACGATGGCCGCGGGCATGGCCCACCGATCGTACGCCGCTCGCGGCGTCAAACCCAACACCCAGGTCAGGCTGAAGCCTGACCCTGCCGCGTGCGGGGCAGAAAGCCTGACCCCTGTTCCGGGAACCGGGGTCAGGCTTCAGCCTGACCCCGGTTC
>JACCTK010000059.1 GCA_013812465.1 Actinomycetota bacterium | reverse complement strand
GTACCCGAGCACGCGCACGCCACCTTTGTACCTCACGCAATCGAGGAAGCGGAGCGCTGCGACCGCGAAGCGGGCGCCTTCAGGGATCTTATGCAGACGAATGCGCGAAACCAGCGTTGTATCCAGCGAGACCAGCGTTGTATCCAGCAGCCGACTTCACACCCCGAGACTTCCAATCCCGCCCCGACATGAAGGGGTCTTGTTCGCGCGACCGGAATCCGCGCTAGCGGATTCCGGTCTTGCGCTAAGCAGAATTAGCCGATCGCGCCGATCTGCTCGGTGTAGAACGCCATCTGGCTCTGGAGCCGCTCGTTCATGTCAGCGGCCACGACGCCGAACTTGTCGACGCAGAGCGACGCCTTGATCGTGAACTGCGTGAACTCCTCGCTTACGCGCAGAGCGGACAGCTTTTCCGCATCTCCGCGAATGAGGATGAACCCACCCAGGTCGCCGCCGTGTGGCTCGAGGAAGACCGGCTCGAAGCTCTCGATCTCACCCTCCTCCTGCAGGCGGCTGTAGTAGCGGATCGTCTCGTTGAAGAGCTCGAGAGCCTGGCTCTCCCGACCGCGCACGGGGTCGCCGAAGCCGACGAAGAGGCCGGCGTCTGCCATTCGTACCTCCATTCGAGTTGACACCATGAGGATCCCACTTTCCTGGCGCGTCTGCTATCGAACGTCTGTTCGTCTCGGTAGAATGCCTGCCTATGGCACCGGCAGACGAGCTCGTCGTCCACGGCGGACGCGAGCACAACCTGAAGAACGTGACCGTCCGCATCCCGAGGAGCGCTCTGGTGTGCGTTACCGGCCTCTCGGGATCGGGAAAGTCCTCACTCGCGTTCGACACGATCTACGCCGAGGGGCAGCGCCGCTACGTCGAGTCGCTCTCCGCCTACGCGCGGCAGTTCCTGCAGATGATGGAGAAGCCGGACGTCGACTCGATCGACGGGCTCTCACCAGCGATCTCGATCGACCAGAAGACGACCTCGCGCAACCCGCGCTCGACTGTGGGCACCGTCACCGAGATCTACGACTACTTGAGGCTCCTGTACGCGCGGATCGGGCGCCCGCATTGCCCGATCTGCGGGCGGCCCATCACGGGCCAGTCCCTCGACCAGATCGTCGAGCAGGTGCTGCGTCTGCCGGAGGGGACGAAGTTCACCGTCAACGCGCCTGTTGCGCGCGACCGCAAGGGCGAGTTCAAGGACGTCCTCGAGGAGCTCCGCCGCGACGGCTTCACCAGGGTCAAGGTGGACGGCGAGCAGCGGCTGCTCGAGGAGGAGATCGAGCTTGACAAGAAGTACAAGCACACGATCGAGGTCGTCGTCGACCGGCTCGCGATGAAGCCAGAGCTGCGGCAACGGCTGACGCAATCCGTCGAGACCGCGACCTCGCTCGCCGAGGGCCTCGTGGTCGTGGATGTCATCGACGGGGAGGCGCTGACGTTCTCGGAGAACCTCGCCTGCCCCGAGCATGGCGTCTCGCTCCCGGAGCTCGAGCCGCGCGCCTTCTCCTTCAACTCGCCGCACGGCGCCTGCCCACGCTGCACGGGGCTCGGGGCGCAGCTCGAGATCGACCCGGATCTGCTCGTCCCCGAGAGCTCCTCCTCGATCAACGACGGCGCGCTCGTGCCGTGGACGATCGGCAGCCAGAGCTTCTACGACAGCGTCATCGAGGCCATCGCCGAGCGCTACGAGATCTCGCTCGACACACCGTGGCGCGACCTCGAGCCCGAGCAGCAGGACAAGTTCCTCTACGGGACGGGCGGCGACAAGATCTTCGTCACCTATCGCAACCGCATGGGTCGGCGGCGCCAGTACACGATGGCGTTCGAGGGGCTCGTGAACAACCTCCAGCGGCGCTATCGCGAGACCGACTCCTCCCAGCAGCGGGACCGGATCGAGGAGTACATGAGCTTCCGGCCGTGCCCGGAGTGCGGCGGCGCGCGCCTGAAGCCGGAGATCCTGGCGGTCACGATCGGCGACAGGTCGATCCACGCGTTCACGCAGATGTCGGTGACGCGGGCGCTCGGCTTTCTCGACGAGCTCGCGCTGACCAAGACCGAGGAGCTGATCGGGCAGCGGATCGTGAAAGAGGTGAGGGAACGACTGACCTTCCTCGACAACGTCGGGGTCGGCTACCTGCAGCTCGACCGGGCCGCGAAGACGCTCTCCGGCGGAGAGGCGCAGCGCCTGCGGCTGGCGACGCAGATCGGGTCGCAGCTGGTCGGCGTCCTCTACATCCTCGACGAGCCCTCGATCGGGCTTCATCAGCGCGACAACGGCAAGCTGATCGCGACGCTCGAGCGGCTGCGCGACCTCGGGAACACCGTGCTTGTGGTGGAGCACGACGAGCAGATGATGCGCTCCGCCGACTGGATCGTCGATCTCGGGCCTGGTGCGGGAGAGCACGGAGGCGAGATCGTCGGCGAGGGCACGGCGGAGACGATCGCGGCCACGGAGGGCTCGATCACCGGCCAATTCCTGAGCGGAGAGCGCCGAATCGCGATTCCCTTCCGACGTGAGGACGACGGCCGTGGCTGGTTCTCGATCCGCGGCGCGTCGATGCACAACCTGAAAGGCATCGATGTCGACTTCCCGGTCGGGCGCTTCGTGGCCGTCACCGGCGTGTCTGGCTCAGGCAAGTCCACTCTGGTCAACGAGATTCTCTACAAGGCGCTCGCGAACCGGCTCAACCGCATGCGCACGAAGCCCGGCGACCACGAGAGCGTCGAGGGCATCGAGGTCTTCGACAAGGTCATCGACATCGACCAGACCCCGATCGGGCGCACGCCGCGCTCCAACCCGGCGACCTACACCGACCTCTTCACGCACGTGCGCGAGCTCTACTCGCTGACGCCGGAGGCCAAGGTGCGGGGATACAAGCCCGGTCGCTTCTCCTTCAACGTCAAGGGCGGACGCTGCGAGACCTGCAAAGGCGACGGGACGATCAAGATCGAGATGCACTTCCTGCCGGACGTGTACGTCCCCTGCGAGACCTGCCACGGGCGCCGCTACAACCGGGAGACGCTCGAGGTCCGCTTCAAGGGGAAGTCGATCGCGGACATCCTCGAGATGTCTGTCGAGGAGGCGCTCGACTTCTTTTCGAAGATTCCGAAGATCCGCCGGCGACTGCAGACCCTGCATGACGTGGGACTCGACTACGTGAAGCTCGGCCAGCCGGCGACGACGCTCTCGGGCGGGGAGGCGCAGCGGGTGAAGCTCGCCGCCGAGCTCTCCAAGGTGGCGACTGGCAAGACCCTCTACATCCTCGACGAGCCGACGACGGGCCTGCACTTCGCGGACATCGAGAAGCTGCTCGAGGTCCTCCAGCGGCTCGTGGACTCGGGGAACACGGTGCTCGTCATCGAGCACAACCTGGACGTGATCAAGCAGGCCGACTGGATCGTCGACCTCGGCCCCGAGGGTGGCGAGGCCGGGGGAGAGGTGATCGCGGTCGGGAGTCCGGAGGAGATCGCCGAGGTCGAGGACTCCTCGACCGGGCAGTTCCTCCGCGGTGTGCTCGCAGAGCCGGCAGCCGCGGCCGCGTAGCCCCGGACCTCGTAGCGCGGCCTGCCCGTATATCGCGCTGGCTGGTTCGAGCTTCCGAGACCATGGCCGCGGATTTCACGCGTATGTCTACGCGGCCAGTCCGGTGGCGCAGGCGTAGTCGCTCCTCATCCTCGACAGTCTCCGCGTTCGGAAGCGGGTCGACCCACGCCAAGACGCGCCGCGCCTGGCATACTGGAGCGATGACGAGAGCCATCTTCGCGGTCGGAGTGTGTGCGCTCGCAGTCGCGGGAGTCGCAGCAGCACAAGGGACGCAGGCCGGGCGTCCGGCCCTCACGGTGACCGACATGCGTCCCTTCGAGGTGCGTGGCGCCGGTTTCGAGCCGAACGAGCGCGTCCAGGTCTTGCTGGCCATGAACGGCGCGCAGCGTTGGCGAAGCACCGTCGCGAGCGCCTCGGGAGTCTTCACCGTGGAGTTCCGGGGAGTCTCGCTCGGCGTCTGCTCGCGCTTCACGATGCAGGCGGTCGGGTCGAAGGGCAGCCGCGCTCGCATCCTGCCGCGCCGGCTTCAGATCGACTGCGTCTCGCCTGACTAGCGCGCTTCTCCGGCGATCGAGCTATCCGTAGGGGCGAGGCTCGCCTCGCCCTCCATGCGCGACCAACCAGGGCGAGGCAAGGCGAGGCAAGCCTCGCCTTGCGACAGACAGGTGAGATCCGGCAGGAGCTGAAGTCCCTGTAGGAACGTGAAAGGCCCCGGCGCGGAGCGCCGGGGCCTTTCGTCCAGCTGGCTCGAGCTCGGGTTACGACCCGGGCCGAACGTCGATCAGCTCGGCTTCGGCCTCACCGCTCTTGTTGTCGTGCACGATCACCATCAGACCCCGAGCGGCAGTCGAGTTCCACTCGGTGCGGTTGATCGTGACGTCGGTGGTGGCCGATGCTCCCGGAGCGACCGTCAGGAAGTCGAACTCGTTATCCGTGAAGATCGCAGGAGTCCAGGGGTTGAATCTCGCCGTCAGAGGCACGTCGTCTTCCTCCTCCTCGTTGAGATCGAACCCGATCGCGTGATAGGTGAAGCGCGGGTTCGCCGCGCTCAAGCACGGCTCGCCCGTTCTGCAGAACTGCGTCGAGAGCGTCGGCAGGAACGCCGTCGAGCCGTCCGTGGGGGCGCCGGCCGTGAAGCCACTCGCTCCACCGCTCCGCGTGCTGAAGACGAAGCTGCCGAGGACGCCGTTGAAGCTGCCGGCCGTCACTGCGCCGATGTCAACGGCAACGACGACGTAGTCGTCTCCGTTCCCGTTCTGCGGGTCGACGTCCACGGAGATGTCGAACTCCGTCGTGGATGCGTTCGACCAGCGGTTCCACGTGCTCACGCCGAAGCCGATGAGCCGGTTGCCGCTGCCGATGTCGAAGGACTGCACTCCGACTGCCCGCACGTCAGCGGGCGAGCCATCGGCGTCCTCGCCGTCCCGAAGTCCCCAGGCGTAGAAGTCCGCGGTGCCTGCAATCGCAGCACCGGCGTTGTTCGTCACCGTCGCGGTCGTCGTGTACGACGGAGCGTCTGGGGTCGAGTCCGCCACCGTGACGTCGACGAGCGATGACGGCCTCGGAACGAGGTAGTAGGGAACCTTGAGCGTCGTGTTGTTGTTGCCACCCGCCTGTGGGGCGAACCTCACGAGTCCGGCGACTTCCCGGAACGCCGAGGCGTTGCCGGCGGTGGACATCGGAACGGACAGCGTGATGTCCACCGGGCTGAACGTCCCAGGCGCGACGGTGACCGACGACGCGCTCGGAGTCAGCGTGTGCGGCGAGCCGCTCGAGTTCGTTACCACGACGTCGAATGTCACGGGGGACGATCCCTTGTTCCACACGCGGATCGTCCGGATCTCGCTGTAGTTGCTCTCGCTCTCGTAGAAGCCGAAGTTCGCCACGGGGATCTGTTGCCCCGCGAAAGCCACGGCTTGGGTACGCACCACACCGAACGGGTTGACCCGGCCCGTGCCCGCTCGACTCGTGCGATACGGCGTCGTTCCGGACACGAGAGCTGGGAGTCCGGTGTTGACGATCGCCGCTGCGAGCTCGTTGCCGGACCACGTCGGGTGGGCCTGACGGGCCAGCGCGGCGACGCCCGCGACGTGCGGAGCCGCCATCGATGTGCCCGAGTTGCCACCAGGGAGGTTTCCGGATCCGACCAGCGTCGAGAAGATGCTGACGCCGGGCGCCGTGATGTTGGGCTTCAGAAAGCTGTCTTCGGTCCTCGGTCCGCCGGAGGTGAAGCTGGCGAGACCCGAGAAGTTCGGGTTGCCGACGGTCGTGTTGTTGACGGTCGTCACCGAGCCCGACGCCGCGCGGAGCCTGGCGCCGTCCGAGGTCGGCGTCGTGGCCAAGCCGCGAACGCCGATGAACGGGATCGAGACCGTAAACGGCTCACCCGTGTCGGGATTGGAGAAGATCGGTCCCTCGTACGGAGGCAGCGAGGTCGAGTTGTTGACCATCGCCACCGCGGCATAGCCGGCCTGCTGGCCGTAGATGGCGCGGGCGACCCGGGCACAGACGCCGCGAATCGTGACCGCCATTGACGTGGCGTTGGGCGGAGCCGGATAGTCGGACAGGTTGCAGCCGAGCGACTCGTTGACCGCCGGGGTCGCAGGGTTGTCATTGATCGAGACGATCGTGTACTGGGTCCCGTCCGCAACGTCCGGCTCGCCGTTGGCGTTGATCGCCGTGATCGGCGACGGAGCCGTCGGAAGGGTCAGCGTGAACCCGGGGAACGACTGCACCGACTCGCTCGCGGCGACGCTGATGACACGGTTGCCGGTCGCGGGGGAGCCGGTGATGTACTGAGAAGGACCATTGTTACCGGCAGAGGCGACGACGACGATGCCTGCCTGCGCGGCGTTGTCCGCGGCGACGGCCGACGGGTCGTCGCTCTGGCCGAACGGCGAGCCGAGCGACATGTTGATGACTTCCATGCCGTTGTCGACCGACCACTCGATCGCGTCGACGGTCTCGTTCGTCGAGCCCGCGCAGCCGAACACGCGAACCGCATACAGATCCGCCCGAGGAGCAACGCCGGGCCCGACCCGGAACCGGTTGGGCGTGTGCGTGGTCGTGTCGTACGGGCCGCCGAAGGTGGCGCCGTTAGCGAGCACGCCGAATCCGGCTGCGGTGCCGCTGACGTGTGAGCCGTGTCCGTTGCAGTCCAACGGATTGGGATCGGGCTGGGGAATCAGGTCCGCGCCGCTCCCGCTCGCGTTGTAGTCGTCACCGACGAGGTCGATCCCGCCCTTGACCTTCGGGGCATTGGGGCCGAAGAGCGCCGGATTCGCGGGAAGCGTGTCCGCGGCGTCTGCGGCCGCGAACTCGGCAGGGGTCGCCACGGTTCCCGGGGCACGGTAGTTGCCGTGCGTGTAGTCGATCCCGGTGTCGATGATCGCGATTCTGCGGTTGAGGCCGCGGATGAAGTTCGGAGGGCTCCACACCGTGGGCACACCGAGATAGGGGACGCTGATCGCATTCGAGCGCTCGTGATTCGGGACGAGGTGAACGCCGATGACGCCGGGAAGCGTCCGGAGCCTGTCGATCAGGTTCGGATTGATGCGAACCTTGATGCCGTTGTAGGCCACTTGATAGTCGGCGAGCACCTGGCCGCCGAGGGTCTGGATCGCAGGCTTGATCGCGTTCTGCGGCGCGCTGAGAGCGGCCTTGATGTCCTGCTTCTGACCAGCGGTGATCTTGCCTTCCTTCGCCATGACCTCGGCGACGGTCTCGCCGGCGAGCTGGACCATGACATTGACGGGCTCGTTGCTCAGGCTGTGCGGTGTGTAGTACGAAGCCTGAATGCCGGCGCCGCCGCCGACCGCGGCCGGCGGATCCTTGGCTACGCCGGCCGAGGCAAAGGCCAGCGCGCCGACGAGACCCGCGAACACGAATCCGACCAGTGGTCGGAACGGGTGTCTCCTGTGCAAGATGTTCTCCCTCCTCGAACGTCAACGAGCAGAGGTTTTTCCCTGCTCCCACCAGGCGGGACCTTTCTGCGCGGGGGACGTCTGTCAAGCGCAGACCCGCTGGCCCGCGCGGGAGGGTATCAGCCCTGGAGAACCGCTTGGGTCTGCGTGACCCGGGCCACGTGCTTGCCCGCGGGATCGTGCAGGTCGGTCTCGACGACGATCGTCGCCCGGCCGACGTGGAGCGGGCGGGAGATCGCGTCGACGTGTCCGTCTCGCACCGCGCGGAAGAAGTTGGTCTTGGACTCGATCGTCGCCGTGCCCGTGGAGCCCTCCGGGAGGTTGAGAAAGGCGCAGTAGGCGCCCGCGGCGTCGGCGAGCGACATGAGCGCGCCTCCGTGCAGGATCCCGCCTGCGGTGCAGAGCCGCTGCTCCCAAGGGAGTCGTGCGTGCACCTCGTCGGAGCTCGCGCCGAGAATCTCCAGGCCGAGGGTGTCGGCGAAGGGCATCGACCCACGGGCGGCCTCGGTCAGTTCGGAGTCGGGCTCCGTCACGCCGGAACCTGCGCGAGGCCGACCTTCGACACGCGCTCGAGCCAAGGTGTCGCCTCGAGGCGCTCGAAGATCTCACACGCCTCGGCCACTGACGACTCGTCGCCCGTCAGCTCTCCGTGCTCGAGGAGCGTGACCGCGAGCCAGAAGGGTAGACCGAGCTCGCGGAAGCGTTCGGCGGCAGCCTCGTAGCCGGCAGGGTCGCCGCCCGCCAGGCGCGCCCGGAAGCGCTTCGACTGCGCGTCGAGGTAGGGCGGACGCGATCCCGGCGGCACGCTCTCCACGTGCGCTAGCAGCTCTACGACCTTGGTGGACTCACCCAGGCTCAACGCGGCCTCGACCGCCTCGACGATGCCTCGCTTGGCGGACTGCGCCGTGATGCCGAGCGTGCGGCCCGCCTCGATCGCCGCCTCGCCGTCGGCAAGCGCCTCCTGGAGCCTTCCTTCGGCCCGGTGCAGCGCAGCGCGCGCCGAGAGGTAGCCGGCGAGCTCCTGGACGTCGCTCGACTCGCCGTGCTGTGCGAACATGGACAGGAGGCGGCGTGCGGCGTCGAGGTCGCCGCGTTGGATGTGGACGCCGCCTGCGCCGTCGAGGAGGCTCATCATCGTTCCGCCCGCGTCGACCTCCTCCTGCGTGAACTCCTTGCTCGTCGCAAGCCCTTCGTCCCAGCGGCCAAGCATGAAGAGGGGGTATGTTCGCTCGGCCAGCACCGACCATTCGGTTGGTCGATCGCCGAGTCTGCGCGTGAGGGCGAGAGCCTCGTCCAGGTAACCGAGCGCGTCTGCGTACACGTCACGCTGGAAGCATCTATTGGAGAGCCAGAAGTAGCAGACGCCGGCTTGCTCCACGATGTCGTGGTCGAGGGCGATCTGGAGCGCCTCCTTGAGAAGTGCTCCGGCTTCCTGGCCGTGGCCTCGGCCATCGACGATGCCGGACTTTGCTCGTAATGCGGTTGCGAGAGCTTCCGGATAGGCATGCGCCTCCGCAATGTCGAGCGCGAGCTCGGCCCGCTCGGCCGCACGCTCGAGATTCCCGCTGAACCAGTACCCGAGCGCCAGTCGCGCTGCGAGCAGCGCAAGATCCTCGTCGGGCTCGTCCTGCGAGATGACGCTGAACGCGTGCTCCCCCCGGTCGATCGCCTCGTCGAGTCGCCCTGCCGCGATGTCGACCCGCGCCAACCTCATGAGGATGCGGGCAGCGGCGTGCGTGTCTCCCTCTTTCTCGTACAGGTCGATCGACTCTTCGAAGAGCGTGCGAGCCGATTCCATATCGGCTGCTCTCCCAGCCATCTCGCCCGCGCGGCCGAGGAGCGCGGCTTTGTCCGACGGATCGTCTGCGAGCTCGGCCGCCCGCTCGAAGTAGCGCCTGGCCTCCGCAGCCGCCGCGAGCGACTCCGCCCGCTGACCGGCCCGCACGAGCGTGGCTTGTGCCTTGCCTGCGATCTCGGCTGCGTCCTTTGCGTCAGGGACGGCCTCGTGCGCCGCGACGTAATGGAAGGCGATCACCTCGACCACCTCGTCCTCGTCCTCCGCGAACGCCTTCCCCAGGTACTCGGCCGCCGCCAGATGGCGGGAGCGCCGCTCGCGCTTGGAGAGCGTCTCGTAGGCGACGTGGCGCACGAGGTCCTGGAGGAAGCCGTACTGGCCGTGCTCGGGCGAGCGGGGGTCGGCTTGTACGCCGAGCACCTCCTTGCGTGCGAGGCCGGTGAGCAGCGGCTCGAGCTCGGTATCGGAACCTGCGAGCGCCGCCAGCGCGTCTCTCGTGAAGGTCTTGCCGAGCACCGCCGCGTCCTGGAGGAGCCGCCGCTCTTCCGCGGACAGGCCGTCGAGCCGGGCGGCGATGAGAGCGTGCAGCGTCTCGGGAACCTCGAGCGCCTCGACCTGCCCGGTCACCCGGTAGGCGGGGCCTTCTTGAACGAGCAAGCCGCGGTCGAGCAGCATCCGCACGGTCTCGACCGCGTAGAGGGGGATGCCTTCGGCGCGCGCGAGGATGCGGTCGCGGACCTCCGAGGGAAGCCCCGGCACGAGCCCGCCCAGGAGCTCCTCCATGGCCTGCTGCGACAGCGGCTCCAGGTAGAGGGAGGTGAAGCTCCGCTGTCCGGCGCCCCAGGTGGGGCGCCTTTCGAGCAGTTCGGGCCGGGCGAGCGTGACCACGAAGATCGGGTGGCTCCGCGACCAGTCGAGCAGGTACTCGACGAAGTCGAGCAGGCTGGCGTCCGCCCACTGCATGTCCTCGAAGGCGAGCACCGTCGGGTAGCTCTCGGCCAGGCGTTCGAAGAAGAGGCGCCAGGCGGCGAACAGGTCCTGCTGGTCGCGAGCCTGGTGCTCGGCCAGCCCGAGCAGATGTGCGAGGCGGGGCTCGAGGAAGTCCCGCTCCTCTCGGTCCAGGATGTGCTCCTGGAGCGTGGCGTGCAGCTTGGCCTGCGCGGACGCCGGCTCCTCCTCCTCGGCGATGCGGCAGCGCATGCGCACCATGTCCGCGAGCGCCCAGTAGGTCACGCCCTCGCCGTAGGACAGACAACGCCCCCGGTGCCAGTAGACGGTGTCCGCGATGCCGTCGAAGTATTTGTAGAACTCCCACGCCAGCCGCGACTTGCCGATCCCCGCGATACCCGTCACAGAGACGAGCTGCGCCTTTTTCTCGTCGGCGCAGGTG
>JACCTK010000043.1 GCA_013812465.1 Actinomycetota bacterium | reverse complement strand
GTACTTGGAGAGGAGCTCGCGCACCTCCATCTCCACGAGCTCGAGGAGCTCGGGATCGTCGACCATGTCGGCCTTGTTCAGGGCGACGACGATCGACGGCACCTCGACCTGGCGGGCCAGGAGGATGTGCTCGCGCGTCTGCGGCATTGGGCCGTCAGCCGCCGATACGACGAGGATCGCGCCGTCCATCTGCGCGGCGCCCGTGATCATGTTCTTGATGTAGTCGGCGTGGCCCGGGCAGTCGACGTGCGCGTAATGACGGTTCTCGGTCTCGTACTCGACGTGCGCGGTGTTGATCGTGATGCCGCGCTGGCGCTCCTCGGGAGCCTTGTCGATCGAGTCGAACGACGCCACTTGGGTGTTGGTGCCGGACTCGGCGAGCACCTTCGTGATCGCGGCTGTGAGCGTCGTCTTGCCATGGTCGATGTGACCGATGGTGCCGACGTTGACGTGTGGCTTGGTGCGCTCGAACTTCTGCTTGCCCATGGGTGAATGCCTCCGGGGTAACTCGTTTACTGGGTCTCAGGCTGGCTTGTCGCTGGACACGAGCGCCTCGGCGATCGTGCGTGGAACTTCCTCGTAGCGGTCGAACTGCATCGAAAACGTCGCGCGGCCCTGGGTCATCGAGCGCAGGTCGGTCGCATAGCCGAACATCTCCGCGAGCGGCACGCTCGCCTTGATCGATTGTGAAGTGCTCGACTGCGACCCTCCAACCGGCTCGATTTGCTCGATCCGGCCGCGACGGCCGTTCAGGTTACCAATCACATCGCCGAGGAAGTCCTCGGGGGCGACGACCTCGACCGACATGACGGGCTCGAGGAGCTTCGGCTTCGCCCGCCTCATCCCCTCCTTGAACGCCATCGAGCCGGCGATCTTGAACGCCCGCTCGCTCGAGTCGACGTCGTGATACGAGCCGTCGACGAGCTCGACCCTGATGTCGACGACCGGGAATCCGGCCAGGATGCCCGAGCTCATGGCCTCCGCGATACCGGCATTGACGGCAGGGATGTACTCCTTCGGGATCTTGCCGCCGACGATCTTGTCGTCGAACTCGTAGCCGCCGCCGGGCTTCTGTGGGTAGAGGTTGATCTCGACGTCTCCGTACTGGCCGGAGCCGCCGGTCTGGCGAACGAACCGCCCTCGGATCTTCTCGGCCGGCTGCGAGATCGTCTCGCGATACGCGACCTGCGGGCGGCCGACGTTCCCTTCGACCCGGAACTCTCGGAGCAGGCGGTCGACGATGATCTCGAGGTGGAGCTCGCCCATCCCGGCGATCAGCGTCTGCCCCGTCTCCTCGTCCGAGGACACGCGGAACGTTGGATCCTCTTCGGTCAGCCGCTGCAGCGCCGCGCCGAGCTTGTCCTGGTCGGCTTTGGTCTTCGGCTCGATCGCGACCGAGATGACCGGGTCGGGGAAAGACATCGACTCGAGCACGATCGGAGCTGAGGGAACGGCCAGGGTGTCGCCCGTCGTCGTGAACTTGAGCCCGACCGCGGCTGCGATCTCGCCCGCGCCGATCTCCTCCCGCTCCTCGCGGTGGTTGGCGTGCATCTCGAGGATGCGGCCGAGGCGCTCGGTCTTGCCGTTCGTCGTGTTGAGCACCCGGTCGCCGGCCTTGACCTGCCCCGAGTAGACCCGGAAGTACGTGAGCTTACCGACGTACGGATCGGTCATGACCTTGAACGCCAGCGCCGCGAAGGGCGCCTCGAGCGCTGGCTCCCGAGTCGACTCCTCCGTCGACTTCGGGTCGACGCCCCGCACGGCCGGGACGTCGAGCGGGCTCGGCAGGTAGTCGACGATCGCGTCGAGCAGGGGCTGCACGCCCTTGTTCTTGAAAGCGGAGCCGGCGAGAACCGGGGTTACGCGTCCTGAAAGGGTGCCTCGGCGCAGAGCTCGCCGGATCATCTCGGGCGTGACCGCGGCCTCGTCCTCGAGATAGGTCTCCGTGAGCTCGTCGTCGAACTCGGCGATGCCGTCGATGAGCGTGTGGTGCGCGGCTTCTGCCGCCGAGGCGAGCGCAGTCGGAATCTCATCGGCCGAGAACTCGGTGCCGAGGGCGTTCGAGTAGGTGATCGCCTTCATCTCGACCAGATCCACGATCCCCGAGAACTGCTCCTCGCTCCCGATCGGAAGGTGAATCGGGACGGGTGTCGCGCCGAGCCGGTCGCGCATGGACTGGACGGCAGCGTCGAAGTCGGCGCCGATGCGGTCCATCTTGTTGATGAACGCGATCCGCGGCACGGCGTAGCGGTCGGCCTGGCGCCAGACGGTCTCGGACTGGGGCTGCACTCCCGCGACGGAGTCGAAGACGGCGACCGCCCCGTCCAAGACGCGAAGGCTCCGCTCGACCTCCATCGTAAAGTCCACGTGCCCGGGCGTATCGATGATGTTGATCCGATAATCGCGCCAAGAAGCCGTCGTCGCCGCCGAGGTGATGGTGATGCCGCGCTCCTGCTCCTGCGCCATCCAGTCCATCGTCGCGGCGCCCTCATGGACCTCCCCCATCTTGTGGGTGCGTCCCGTGTAGTAGAGGATGCGCTCGGTCGTCGTGGTCTTCCCAGCGTCGATGTGGGCCATGATCCCGATGTTGCGGACGCGGTCCAGCGCGGCGGATGTGGCGACGGCGCTCATGCTCTGTAGAACCTGCGCTACCAGCGGTAGTGCGCGAAGGCCTTGTTGGCCTGGGCCATTCGGTAGATGTCGTCCTTCTTCTTGTAGGCGCCACCCTGCTGGTTCAGCGCGTCGACGAGCTCGCCCGCGAGCTTCTGCGGCATTCCCTTCTCGCGCCGGTCTCGCGCGTTCTGCACGAGCCAGCGCAGCGCGAGCGTCCGCGCGCGTCGCTGCGGAACCTCGATCGGCACCTGGTAGTTGGCGCCGCCCACGCGGCGCGAGCGCACCTCGAGCACCGGCGTGACGCTCTTCACCGCCTGCTCGAGCACCTCGAGCTCCGGCTTGCCGGCGCGCTCGGACGCGATTCTGAGCCCTTCGTAGACGATCAGCTCGGCGACGGACTTCTTACCGTCCAGCATCAGCCGGTTGACGAGCTGCGTCACGAGGACCGAGCCGTGGACGGCATCGGGATCGAGCTGGCGGGGCTGGATCTCCGCGCGACGGGGCATCTGCTTTTCCTACGCCTTCTTCGCGCCGTACTTGGAGCGTGCCTGGCGTCGCTCGGAGACCCCCGCCGAGTCGAGACCGCCGCGAATGACCTTGTAGCGAAACCCTGGGAGATCTTTGACACGACCGCCGCGGACGAGCACCACCGAGTGCTCCTGCAGGTTGTGCCCCTCGCCCGGGATGTACGCGCCTACCTCCATGCTGTTCGTCAGACGCACGCGCGCAACCTTGCGAAGCGCGGAGTTCGGCTTCTTCGGCGTCGTCGTATAGACGCGCGTGCACACGCCCCGCTTCTGCGGCGCTCCCCGGAGGGCCGGTGTCTTCGTCTTCTCCTTCGGGGACTTTCGCCCCTTCCGGACGAGCTGATTGACCGTTGGCACGCTAGCTCCTACTTCGAGGTCGTATGAACTCACACAGAACGGCCAGCAGGCATGCGCTGCCCGCCAACCAAGCCGCGGGATGGTAGCAAAGAAGGGCCTTTGCCGAAAACGCCCGCATGGCCGATCGCCCGATTACAGTGAGCCTTCGGAGGTGGTCGAGCTGACCGAGACCACGATTGCCGTACTCGTCGCGACGGGCGCCGTGCTCGCCCTGGCGATTGTGGCCGTCCGGGCGCTACGTGCGCACACGCGACGGCGGTTCGACGCCATGCTCGGCCGCGTCGACGATCACCTCTCATCGATCTCGGATTCGCTGCGCGATGCGCTCGACCGCTCGGACGAGGTCAAGGCAAACACCGTCCGGGAGCACGAGCTGACCTGGGATGGACTGACGAACGCCCACCAGCGACACGGTTACGAAGCCGAGCTCGAGCGTGAGGTGCTGCGAGCCCGCACGAGCCAGCGGCCGCTGTCGCTGATCGTGCTCGACGTGCACGATCTGGCCGCTCCGCATGAGATCGAGCAGGTCGCGGCCGACCTCGCTGCGCTGCTCGCGCGAGTCACCCGGACGAGCGACAAGGTGGTTCGCAGCCGAGACGACGAGCTCGTGGTGCTGTTGCCGGAGACATCTGCGGAGGCCGCGTGGCGCTTTCACGGTCGTCTGCGCATAGAGCTGGCAAAGTCTTTCGAAAACCCAGCCGAGAGATTGACGGTTCTGACGGATGTCGTCGAGTGGAGGCCGGACGAGACCAGCAAGTCGTTCGACGCCCGAGCGCGACGGGCGGTCGGTCACGAAGGCGCGGCGTCGCGAGCGCAGCGCTTTTCCGGCTAACGGGAGCCAGTAGGGGCGAGGCAAGCCTCGCCCCTACTGGCAGCATCCAGTTCTCTGAGTACAGTGCGATGGGGGTGCCTCGTTCGAGGGTCTGACTCCCCCGAACGCGTCACTACAAGGAGCGCGGTTGCACGGAGAACTGGGGATGGCGGTGTGACTACAGGCGTGGTGATCGCCGCCGTGGCGGCGCTTCTGGTTGTGGCCGCGGCGCTCGCGCTCGTCGTCGTTCGTCGACTCTCGGCGTCGGCGCCCGAGCCGAACGAGGGACTCGTGCGCGCGGTCGACGAGATGCGGCTGAAGATGGACGAGCTCTCGAGCGATCTCTCCGAGGCGCTGGAGCGCTCAGAGCGTGAGAATCGACGCAACCGTCTCTTCGGCGAGCTTGGCGGCTCTATCGACCTCGAGGAGCTGATGGATCGCGTTCTCGACGCGGCGATGGAGATCCCCGGATTCGACGCCGCCATGATGGTCGTCGAGGGGCACGGGGCGGCTCCGACGGTCTCGACGCGAGGCATGACGGCCGAGGAGACGACCAAGCCTCCGACCTCCGGTGTCGCCGGGGCGCTGGCCGGGACGATCACGGTCACGTACCGCTACGGCCGCGACCGCGAGCTGCCGGACTCGGAGGTCATCTCCGGAGGGGTCTTCATCCCCCTCATGGGACGCGAGCTGAGTCCTGTCGGAACGCTCTCGCTCTTCTGGCGCTCGCGCGACTACGAGCCCCGGTCGGAGCACATCGAGCAGGCCGAGAGCCTGGTCGGGTCCAGCATTCCCGCGCTCGAGAACGCACGCCGCTACGGCGAGGCGCGCAAGCTCGCCGAGACGGACGCGCTCACCGGCCTCTACAACCAGAGGTACTTCCACGAGACCTTGCGCCGTGAGGTCCTGAGGGCGCAGCGCTACGAGCGCGCCCTCGCGCTCATCGTCTTCGACGTCGACGACTTCAAGTCGATCAACGACAAGGTCGGTCACCTCGCGGGCGACCGCGTCCTCGCCCAAGCGGCCGACCGCCTGCGCGAAGCCGTGCGCTCGGTGGACGTGGCAGCGCGGATCGGCGGGGACGAGTTCGCGGTGATCCTCCCCGAGTCGGGCGCCGAGGACGCGGATCAGCTCTATCGGCGTGTGCAGAGCTCGATGCGGGGAACCTCACTCGGCCCGGCCGACGACCGGTTGCGGTTGTCGGCGGGAATCGCCGAGTTGCAGCACGGCGACACCGCGGCCGGTCTCTTCGAGCGCGCGGACGGGGCGCTGTACCGCGCGAAGGACCTCGGCAAGGATCGGGCCGACGTCTCGCGTAGCGCAGGACAGGCGTAGGCTCGGTGGAGTGTGGAAGACTCACCCCGGTTCTACGAAACAAGCCGCTCGAGCCTCGCTGAGCTCGCTGTCTCCTGAATCCGCGCAGTCGCTGGACGGTGGAACCTGGAAGACCTGATCCCCGCTCTAGTTGTAGGACCCAAGAAGGTTGTTCCTGAGCGACTCGAGTCGCTCGATCGGGGCTTGGCGGCTGAGCGAGCCTCGGATCCGCGAAATCATCGCCGTTTCTTCCGGATGAACAGGAGATCTTGAAGGGCCTCTGGGGTCTGTCGAGTTCCGGCTAGCACCCTCGGCAGCGTTACGTCTCCGCGTCCCACCAGCGCGTCGATGACATCCCAGATCAACTCATGGCCGACGATGACCGTTGACTC
>JACCTK010000215.1 GCA_013812465.1 Actinomycetota bacterium | reverse complement strand
TGTTAGCGGCGCTCGAGCTCTCGGAGCTCCTGAGCGCACTCGTCGGCGCGCGGGTAGACGTCGTTACCACGCGTTCGCTCCGTTCCGAAGTCCGTGACCTCGCGCTGGCCGAGGCGGTACCGCTCTGAGCCGGAGAGAAGGGAACCCTCCGCGCACGTGACGACGCCGCAGCTGGCCTGATCCTAGCGCTGGTCTCCCGGTGCTTGACAACGCAGTCGGCCCGCTTATGATCAACCATTCGGTTAAATAACCAGGCGGTTCATGAAGTGACGACCCTCCAGCTCGACACCACATTCGCAGCCCTCGCCGATCCGACGCGTCGGGCGATCCTCGCCCGACTCGCGACCGGGGAGGCAACGGTGACCGAGCTCGCCGAGCCGTTCGCCATCAGCCTGCCCGCGATCTCCAAGCACTTGAAGGTGCTCGAGCGGGCGGGGCTGATCCTGCGCGGTCGCGACGCTCAGCGGCGGCCGTGCCGGCTGCGGGCGGCTCCGCTCGGGGACGCTGCGGAGTGGCTCGGCGACTACCGGAAGTTCTGGGAGGAGAGCTTCGACCGCCTGGACGCGTACCTGCAAGTCCTACAAGAGGAGGAGGAGAGAGATGGTCGCAAGTAGTCACACCCTGACGGTGACGACGCCGTCGGAGCGCGAGATTGTCATGACTCGCACGTTCGATGCGCCGCGTGAGCTCGTGTTCGAGGCGCACAGCAAGGCCGAGCACATGAAGGAGTGGTGGGGCCCGAGGGGGTTCACGATGCCCGTGTGCGAGATGGACTTCCGTCCCGGCGGCGCCTACCGCTTCGTCCAACGCGGGCCCGACGGCGAGGAGCATGGGTTCAGGGGCGAGTTTCGCGAGATCGTCCGGCCCGAGCGGATCGTCTGGACTTTCGAGTACGAGGGGATGCCGGGCAACGTGAGTGTCGACACGCTGACCCTCGAGGAGGAGGACGGCCGAACGACGATCACCGCCACATCCGTCTTCGACTCGGTCGAACAGCGCGACGGAATGCTCGAGTCGGGAATGGAGACCGGCGCCGCCGAGACCTATGACCGGCTCGCCGAGCTTCTGGAGAAGATGCAGGAGGCCAGCGCGTAGCGGCCGATGTGAATCAACCAAGCCCTACGGGCGCGAAAGCGCCCGCCTCAGGGATCTTGCGCGACCGGAATCCGCGAGAGCGGATTCCGGTCTTGCGCTACCCCTGAGGCCAGCGCGGCGATTGCACTGGCAGGCGCTCGAGCGCCTGCCAGTCGTCGCGCGCTGGGGCGAAGCCGTCTATCACGACCGCGCCCTGAGAGCCTGCGTGCACCTCGTGCGGTGCGTTCGGCGGGATATGCCACGTTCCCCCGGGGCCGAGCTCGCGGGTCTCGTCTCCTATCCGGAACGTCACGGATCCGGAGACGACCAAACCGAGCTGCTCGTTCTCGTGGCTGTGCTCGCGGACGACGCTTCCGGGGTCGAGCTCGACTACAGCCAGCGACAGCTGCTCGCCCTCGACTGTGCGGGCGAGGACTCCCTCCCAGATCCGTATCGGGCCGGACGCCGCGATGTCGCGGAAGGCGCTCATTCTGCGGCTCGACGATAGCGGCTCGTAGCCCGACGGTACCTTCGAAGCGTGGATGAGAGCCGGAACTGGCCAGTGAGCCCCGCGACCATCGTGCGCGTGGCGCTCGTCGTTTTCGTGCTCGCGTGGATCTTCGGACCGTACGAGCTGCGCTCGGCAGTTCCGGTCTTGATCGTGTTCCTGATCGCGCTCGGGCTCGAGCTGAACTTTCTCATCGGCGCGCTACGAGGCGTGCGCTCGCCGCGACCGGACCGGAAGCCGCAGAAGATCGATCGTGAGCGCTACGGCTACGACGCGGAGACCGACGATCTCGTGCTCGTCCACCGCAAAGGTGAGGAAGTCTGGATCCCGTACTCGGGCGAGAGCGCCGACGAGATCGAGGAGCTCATCGCCGAGGCTGAGAACGCACCCACGGAAGTCGACGAGCCGGTGTTCCAGCCCGAGGGTCGCGACGCACTCGCGCCCGTTCGTCAGTTCCTCGTCGGGCTCGGCATCATCGGCGCTCTCGGTTTGACGATCTGGTTCGTCGAGAGCCGCACCGGCTGGGACTCGCTCGACGGGAGCACGCGTCTCGGGGCGGTCGAGCGTTTCTCCACCGAGGCGTCACAAATCGCTGACAAGCCGGTCGAGATCTACTGCGACGAGTCGCGCGACTTCGTCGGAGCGGTGCAGCACGCTGACGGCGTCGCCGAGGTCGGGGGTGAGCGCGCGTACCTAACACCCGAGATCTGTCATGACCTCTACCGGCTCGCATTCGAGGACGAGATCCGGGGAAGTCAGACCGCGCGCGCGATCGCCGTTCTCGCGCACGAGGCGTGGCATCTCCGCGGCGTCGGCGACGAGGGAATGACCGAGTGTTACGCGGTGCAATCGGGCGTCAAGATCGGTCGGCGGCTGGGACTCTCGGACGAGCGAGCGCAGCAGCTGATGCGGCAGCAGTTGGCGGAGAACGCGCTTCGGTCGGGAGGCAGCGTCGAGTATCGCGTGCCGCCCGAGTGCCGCGACGGCGGCAGTCTCGACCTCGACTCGGGAAGTTCGCGGTTTCCGTGAGTCCGTGCTCGCGTAGGGGCGAGGCAAGCCTCGCCCTCGATGTGCCGCCGACGAACGAGGGCGAGGCAAGCCTCGCCCTACGACTCCTCGAGCATGAGTGGGACGAGGATCTCGGCCTCGGACGAGACGGTGACATGGATCGCCGCCGGCTCGCGAACCCATGCGATCAGGTTGCGCGCCGTGAGATCGTCCAGCAGGAACTGGAAGGCCTGCGCCTGCGCGCCCGACTCGTACCGGCGGAGGATGTCGAATGCGAACCCCGTCGTGTGCAGCGAGTAGCCCTGAGCCGCTTCCGGGTTCCCCGTACGGAGCAGCTCCTGGTAGGCGTCGTCGCGCAGGGAGCTGGTGACCTCGAGCGGCTGGTTGGCGGCGCTAATCGCCTGGACGCGCGTTCCGATGAAGACGAGAACGGCCAGTGCTTCGGCGCGCAAGCCGCGATAGAGCTCTCTCGGCTGGCCGAGGCGGGGCGCCAGCTCACCCATCGACGGGTGGACGGCGAAACCGAGTCGTCCCGGATCGTCCGGTAGCGGCTGCAGCACGTTCTCGTCCCACGCCTCCTGGAGATCCGTCGCGTCTGCGAACCGCTCGGTCTCGAAGGGCGGGTGCAGCGCCTCCTCGGCGCTTCCCTTCGCCGCGTGCAGGAGGTCGAGCTCCTGCAGGCGCTCTGAGTCCTCGCGGTAGAGCCGCATGATCTCCTGCGCCGCGAGCACGCGCCAGTAGTAGGTCGGCGAGTCGTCGCCCAACCGCGCGAGCAGCGCGTCGGCACCCCCATTTCTGTCGGGCGTCGTGTCGAAGAAGACCCGTGCCCACGAGAGATCCTCCTCCCCTACGAGATCAGGCAACGCGAGGTCGGGCACCGTGAGGTCGCCGGGTGCATACGCGAGCAGGACGTTCGTCAGGTTGCCGATGCCCATGTGGTAGGAGACGACGGCGAGATCGTCGCGCCCCAGTCGCTCGCGCGCGCTCGAGAGATAGCGAACCGTGCCCGCGAGAGCTTGCGCGGGATCGAACCGTGCGTCGATCGCTCGCCGGCGCTCACGCAGTCGTTCGGCCGCGACCACATCTCCGCGCTCGACGAGGCGCGCGATCTGCGCGGTCAGCAACCGGCTCGCCTTCAGATCCACCTCCATGGCGAGAAAATTCTCGGCGGTCTCCGC
>JACCTK010000009.1 GCA_013812465.1 Actinomycetota bacterium | reverse complement strand
CCTGCCACCGATCTCCGGTGATCATCGTCCCGGCCTGCAGGAGCGCAATCCACCAGAGCGACATGAGCACCGGCGCCATGAGCGCATCCGACTCGAGATCGGGGCGCCCGCTCTGACGGAAGATCGCGAGAAAGATGATCGCGAAAAGTGGCGCTGTGACGAGCGGAATCAGCGAGTCAGGGTTCGCGCGAACCACGTGCAGCTCCAGGCGAAAGCCCGCAAGAAATCCAGTCACGCCCCGAACTCGATCGTGCCGTCGCGGCGGCCGTGCTCCGCGAGGCGGTCAAAGGTGAGAAATGCCAAGACGAGAAATGCCACGCCGACCGCTGCCTCGGCGCCGGCCTGGACGGCAATCTCGTGTCCCGGATCGCCGTCCAGCAGGCCCCGCACGGCCTGCAGGCCGTGCGTAAGCGGAAGCACTTCCGCCAGCCAGCGAAGAGGCTCCGGATCGTAGGAGAGCGGCACGTTGACACCCGCGATCGCAGCCATAGTCAGCCAAACGAGGTTGGCGACGAGGTTACGCAGGTTCGGGTTCCGTAGAACCAGCCCCCCGAGAAAGATTCCAAGACAGTACGTGGACAGAGCAATGAGCACGATCAGCGGCATGATGAGGAGCACTCTTGGCCAAGGCAGCGGCAGATCGAAGATCGCGGCACAGATGAAGAACGTCCCCACCGAGCTCGCGACCGCGTCCGGAATCCAGAACGTGCTGCGACCGAGGAACACGAGGACCGGCGCGGTCGGGCTCGCGACGAGCAGGGGGAAGGTGCCTTGCCAGCGTTCCCACGAGGTCGACGCGACGGCAAACATCACGCCGAGCGCGGCTAGCAGAACGGCGTTCCCGACGACCAGGAACTCGGTCCGCTCAGACGAGCCGATCAGCTCTCCGAACAGCGCGAAGAACGAAACCTGGGCGACCACCCGCACGAGCCAGCCGGCGAGCCAGGTCTTCCACGTGTAGATGGTCGTGTAGTCCTGAAGCCCACTGAGGAAGGCGTAGCGCAAAACGGCCACGGTCTCGCGCACGCTCTTCACGCTAGCCCCAGGGTCGCGGTGCGCCGAGCCTGGCGAAGCATTCGCGCGAGGAGCGCGAAGCCGATCGCGAATCCGCACGTGCCGAGCAGCAGGATCATGGCCAGCCTGACGCCCACGTCGTCGATCGACTCCGGTGCGAGGCTTGCCCGCAGCAGGTCGGCGCTCCAGGAGAGGAAGACGATTGTCGAGAGTGGCTGCAGCCAATCGGGCAGAAAGGCGACGGGCACGAGCACGCCTCCGACCACGTAGAACGGCCAGCTGAGCGAGTTCTGGAACGTCCGCGGACTTCGGGTGACGATGAAGAGGCTCGCCATGATCGTCGCCGTCCCGGCAGTCGCGAGGGCAGTCGCCAGGATGGTGAGCACGAACTCACGGGGATGATGGATGTCCACGACGACGCCAAAGACCGCCCACGACACGAGCCAGACCTCCGCAAACGCAACCAGCGAGACGAGCGTGACCGCAAGCACTCGAGCAAGCACGACATAGGCGAAGGGTGTCGGGCTCCCGACGACGAGCTCGAGCGTTCCCTGCAAGCGGTCTTCCTCGATCACCTCGCCCGAGCTCTGCAGCGCCAACGCCCAGACCGCGATCAATGCCGGCGCCAGCACGGCGTAACCGGTCAGATCCTCGCGACCGGCATGGCGCACGATCTGGACGAAGATAACGGTGAAGAGCGGCACCATCGCGAGCGTCTGAATTTGGCTCGCGTCCGTCCGCAGCACCCGCAACTGCAGTCGGAAGGCCGCGATCAGCGCTCGCACGATTCCTAGATCTCCATTCCACGCTCGCCGATTAGCTGGAGGTAGACCTCTTCGAGGCTCGGGAGGCTCGTCCGCACCGAGGTGACGCCAGCCGCGACGAGCCGCTCGAGCACGATTTGCGAGACACCCTCCTCGTCCACCTCGATCCGGATCCCAATACCGTCGACTGCGGACACGCTCGAGACCCCGCGCAGCGCCCGGATGTCCGCGAGCACCGCCTCGGAGGCTCCCTCCACATCGATTCGCTGGAAGCGCGAGAGCACCTGCCCCAGTGTCCGCGGCGACTCCGTCGCGATCACCTTCCCACGGTCGATCAGCGTGACCCGGTCGCAAACCATCTCGGCCTCGACCATGTCGTGCGTGGCGAGCAGGATCGTGCGGCCTTCGTCACGGAGCTCGCCGATCAGCGCCC
>JACCTK010000429.1 GCA_013812465.1 Actinomycetota bacterium | reverse complement strand
AGAGCGCCGCCGTCCAGGTGAAGGCGAGCGCACGCACGTCGGGGTCGTCCTGGATGTGCCCGAGGATCTGCGGAACAGCGATCTCACGCCCGACGAAGAGCAGAGCGACCGCCGCGACCGAGCCGGCGAGGCCGGTGAGCACGCCCTCCAGCATGAACGGCCCGCGCACGAACCAGTTCGTCGCGCCCACCAGCTTCATCACCTCGATCTCGCGGCGGCGGGCGAAGATGGAGAGCCGGATCGTGTTCGCGATCAGGATCGTAGAGGCGCCGAGGAGCACGATCACGACTACGAGAAAGACGACCTGGATCGCCCGGGCGATCTGCAGGATCCGCTCCGAGACCTCCTTCCCGTGCCTGACCTCGTCGACCGCCGCGAGCTTTGCGTTCCGGACGGTGGCGGCGATGTTCGCCGTGTCCTCGCCCCGCTTCGGAACGACGTCGAAGGAGGCGGGGAGCGGGTTCGAGACGAGGTTCTCGGTGAGCTCGGGGTTGCGCTTGCGCATGATCGCGAGCGCCTCGGCCTTGGGGATGAAGTCGATGCCGCCGACCTTGACTCGCTCGTCCGACTCGAGCAGGACGCGAAGCTGGTCGATCTGCTTCGGGGTCGCCTCGTCTTTGACGTAGACGTGAGCCGCGAGCTCCCGCTTCTTGTCGTCCGACCAGGACACGAGCCAGGTGCCGATGCCGACGAAGACTCCGATCAGGACCATCCCGATCAGAACGGACACGACCGAGGCGAAGGTGGTCGCGAGGTTCGCGCCGATCGAGCGGAACGCCTCCGAGAACACGAGCTTGAGGCGCGTCATTCCTCGGTGTATCCGCCGCGGCGCTCGTCACGGACGAGCCTGCCAGCTTCGAGGGCGATCACGCGTTTTCGCATCTTGTCCACCATCTCGCGATCGTGCGTGACCATGAGGATCGTCGTTCCGGTGCGGCTGATGCGGTAGAGGAGCTGCATGATCCCGACCGACGTGTCCGGGTCGAGGTTGCCGGTCGGCTCGTCGCAGACAAGCAGCGGCGGGTGGTTGACGAAGGCGCGCGCGATCGAGACACGCTGCTGCTCGCCGCCCGAGAGCTCCTCCGGCCTGGAGTTCATCTTGTGCGCGAGGCCGACGAGGTTGAGCACCTCTGGAACCTTCTTGCGGATCTGCGAGCTCGACTGGCCCTGCACGCGGAGCGCGTAGCCGATGTTCTCGGCCGCGGTGCGGTTCGGCAGGAGCTTGAAGTCCTGGAACACGCAGCCCAGATTTCGCCGCAAGAGCGGCACCTTCGAGCGCTTGAGGCGCGCGAGGTCGCGTCCGCCGACGACGATGCGTCCCTGGGTGGGATCGATCTCTTTCAACAGCAGACGGATCACGGTCGACTTCCCAGAGCCCGAGGCGCCGACGACGAAGACGAACTCGCCCTTGTCGATCGTGAACGAGACACCCTCGAGCGCGACAACACCCGGCTCGTAGATCTTCTGGACGCTCTCGAAGACGATCATCGCCGAGCCGCTCGGCTCGGCGTCCACCGGCTTCGGAGTCGCGAGAGTCTCGGTCTGTGGCTCGGCCAATGCGGTCATAGTCGCGTGTGTCTGAGAGTCGTAGTCAAGCACCGGGCTGAGGGGAGACGCAGCCTGCGAAGGCTGCTCCGGTTCTCGGGAAGCGCCGAGTCTAGCTGACATCTCGGCTGCTCAGAGGACTTTTCACCTGCGCAAGGCAAGAGTCCGCTCGCGCGGACTCCTGCCGCGCGAACATCCCTAAAGTCGGCCGCTTCGCGACCGCGGCCCCTACCATTTCTCTCATAGCACCTTGCCCGCCGCCTTGGCAAGGAGGTAGGAGTGGACGAAGCCGTCGAGCGCGCCGTCCAGGACAGACTGGATGTTCCCGACCTCGTGGTCGGTTCGGTGATCCTTCACCAGCTGGTAGGGGTGGAGCACGTAGGAGCGAATTTGACTCCCGAAGCCGATGTCCTGCGCCGCGCCCCGCTCCCGCGCCAACTCGGCTTCGCGCTTCTCCTCATCGAGCTCGGTGAGGCGCGAGCGCAGGATCCGGAGCGCCGTTTGCTTGTTCGACGTCTGCGAGCGCTCGTTCTGGCATTGGACGACGATGCCGCTCGGAAGGTGCGTGATCCTGACCGCGCTGTCGGTCTTGTTCACGTGCTGGCCGCCGGCGCCGCTCGCGCGGTAGGTGTCGATCCTGAGATCGGACTCGTCGATCTCGATCGGAGCGTCGTCCGGGAGGAGCGGCGCGACGACGACCTGCGAGAACGCGGTGTGTCGGCGGTGCGAGGCGTCGAAGGGCGACTGACGCACGAGGCGGTGAACTCCGCGCTCGGCCCTGAGAACGCCGTACGCGTTCTCGCCTCGAACCGCCACTGTGGCTGACTTCAAACCCGCTTCCTCGCCCGGGCTCGCCTCGAGCAGCTCGTGCTCGAACCCGCGGTCGGACGCCCAGCGCAGGTACATGCGGAGAAGCATCTCCGCCCAGTCCTGGGCGTCGGTGCCACCCGTGCCCGCGTGGATCTCGAGGATCGCATCGCCCGTGTCGTACTTCCCGTTGAAGAGCGCATCCTCCTGCAGGCGCCCGAGCTCGCCCTCGAGGGAGTCGACGATCTCGGCAATCTCCGCTCCGAGCTCCCCCTCGCCGAAGGAGGCGAGCTCCTTCGCGTCTTCGTACTCACGTCTTAGGCGCTCGTAGCGCTCGAGCTTGCGGGTGGTGCGCGCGTGCTCGGTCGATATCCGCGCAGCCTGGGCCTGGTCGTCCCAGAAGCCGGGCGCGCCCATCGCCTCCTCGAGCCCCACTTGTCCGCGCGCTAACGCCTCCGGGTCAAAGATAATCACGGACCCAGGCGAGCTGGGCTCCGATCTCCTCGAGCCGCTGGTCGAGGCTCTGCGTCGTCTCCGCCATGCGCAAAGAGGGTAGCCGAGGGCGCTGTTGTGTAAATCTGGTGCTTTGCCGGAGCAGGTTCGGGGAAAGGTCAGTCGGGCACCGTGATCGCATCTCTTGGAAGAAAAGCGCGAACGCGCCATCCGGTCGGGGTCGAGCTGGGAATCGTCGCGCTGGTCCTGATCGCCTGGCAAGCGGCGCGCATCCCGCTCGAGGGAACGGTCGAGACCTCGCTCGCCAACGCTCGCTCGGTTCGAGAGTTGGAGGGCGCCCTCGGGCTCGACGTCGAAGGCCCCTTCGTCCGCTTCGGCGCGGCGGCGCCGGTCGACGGCATTCTCGAATGGCTGTACACAGGCATCCACGTTCCGGCGCTGTTCGGATTCTTCGCGGCCGCCTGCGTCTACGCGCCCGAGCGGTACGCACGGCTGCGCACCATCTACGCCGTGTCGTTCCTGCCGGCGCTCCTCGCCATCGGCCTCTATCCCCTCGCGCCACCGCATTGGATCTCCGAGCTCGGCTTTGGGCCAGCGCCCGAGCAGGGCGAGCTCGCCGGATCGATCGACACGTTGATTCACAACTCGACGGCTGCGATCGCCAGCCAGCACTTCGGCTTCGCGGTCTTCATCGCGGCCGCCTCGCTCTGGCTCGCGCCCCGCTCGCCTTTTGCCTGGGCGACGCTCGCCTACCCCGTTCTGGTTTTCGTGATCATCGTCGGAACCGGCAACCACTACGTCCTTGACTGCATCGTCGGCACGCTCACGTTCGGGCTCGCGGCCGGGGTCGCCGCCGTCCTGCACGGCGGGCGGGAGCCGCGCGCTGCTGCCGCGCCTCCCACGCGAACCGTGATCAGCGTCTCCCTCGGCTTCGCGATGATCGCCTGGGGTCTCGTCTCCCTGCAGGTGATCGAGCCGAGGGGTTGGAGCAACGTCGTCCCCGTGCTGGTGCTCATCGGAGGGATCGCGGCAGTGGTCGCGCCGCGGTTCAGCACGAAGGAGCCGCTCGCAGAGAGCTCGTAGGGCGAGGCTCGCCTCGCCCTCCAAGCGCCGACGACGGACTTTGGGCAAGCCCCTAGGAGTGAGTCGCCATTGCGCTCATATCTCAAGTCTGCTATATAGCGAGATTGAGATATCAGATGCGAGAGCGAACTGGCGACAAGACCATCGATCGGCTCCGTGAGCGCATCGCGCATGTCGGCGACGACGGCTGGTTCTTCGCGCAGATCGCCGAGCAGGTCGCGGGGCGTCGACGGGAGCTCGGCCTCTCGCAGAGTCAGCTCGCCGAGCTGACGGGCACGACGCAGTCGGCGATCGCGCGACTCGAATCGGGGGGACGACCACCTCGTATCGACACCCTCCTTCGGATCACGAGCGCGCTCGACTGCGAGCTCGAGGTTCGGCTCAGACCGAGAGGCTCGAAGTGAAATTGACGCGCAGCCGGGGGCGGTTACGACCAAGCCGGGCGACGCACTCACTCGTCGTGCAGGCTGGTGAGCCTGGACGGCGAGGGAGGGTGGCGATTCGGCGCCGTGTCGTGGCCGTCATCTGGCCCACCGTGAATTTCACCTCGAGCCTCTGAAACGGAGAAAGGGGAGCGAACGTGACCACGCATGCGCTCGACCACGACGAGATCCAGACCACCAGAGGAGAGAAGTTCCTCGCGGTAGTGCTCGGGATCTTCCTGCTCATCGGGCTCGTCTGGGCGTACGGCAAGCTCGACACCCGGGACACGTACTACGAGGCGCCGTCGTACACGGTCTCCGAGGAGGCGGCGATCGACTCGAACCAGGCAGCCGACCAGGAGCTCGCCGCCGCGCAGACAGCACGGACACAAGCGTTCTCCAACCTCGAGTTCACGCGCGAGCGCTACCGGACGGCGCTCGATGCGGGACAGCCCGCACCCGATCTCGAGGCCGACTACCGCCGAGCCGAAGAGGCGCTGGCCTCGGCGGACGCCCGCCTTGCGGCGGCGCAACAACGCGTGGCGGCGACAGAGCCTGCCGCTCAAGCTGCCAGCGACCGCTACTTCGACGAGCAGAGTCAGCGGCAGCAGCGGGAAGCTCGCTTGACGTTCTTCCTGCGCCTGGCCCTCAGCCTGGTCGCCCTGGGTCTTGCGTACGGCTTGGTCATCGGACTCCGCGGGTCGCGGTACTTCACGCTTGCGCTCGCAGGAGTCGGAGCGGCAGTGGTGCTCTCGCTCGTGCTCGCCGGCGACTACATCGAGGACTACGTCGAATGGCGAGACACCGGCCCGGTGGTGCTGTCCGCGGCAGGGATCGCGCTGACCTTCGTGACGTTCTGGGCCCTGCAGCGATATCTGCAGCGGCGGATCCCCCTGCGCCGCGTGCGAAAGGGCGAGTGCCCGTTCTGCGGGTTCCCCGTCACCGACAACTCGAGCTGCGAAGGCTGCGGCCGGATCGTCGCAGGCTCGTGTGGAAGCTGCGGCGATCGCCGCCGCGTCGGCGTCCTCTTCTGCGGCAGCTGTGGAAAGGCGTAGGAGAATGCGCGATCCACGATCGTTCGTGCTCCCGGGCGTCTTCGCCTTCCTCGCGGCTGGCTTCGCCTTCCACGTCGCCTACGTCTGGCGCTGGGTGGACTGCTCGAACGAGGCGTGGAGCGAGTGCAGCACTCCCGGCCTGGTGCAGCTCGTGATCGCTGGCCTCGGCCTCCTTCCCGCGCTTGCGACGTTCGCTCTGGCCGTGTGCGGCCGCGGTCGTCCTTGGCGCTGGTTCCTCCTGACCGCGCTCGTCTACGGCGCGTGGGGCGTCTACGTGTCGGAGGTGTTCGTCGGCTAGCGCCGCGGGCGTCACGCGCCGTGGCACTTCTTGAACTTCTTGCCCGAGCCGCACCAGCAAGGGTCGTTTCGTCCGACATCCTTGTGCTCGTTCACGACCTGCTGCTGAATCGGGAGAGAGGAGGAGCGAGGGGGCGGCGTGGCGACCGCGGTCGCGGCCCCGGCGCCTGCGGCGGCGATCGCGTCAGCCCCTGCGGAGGTCTCGTGCTCGTAGCGGAGGTCGCCATCGTGAGCCTGGATCGGCTCCAGGGCCGGCTGCTCGATCTGCACCGAGACGTGGAAGAGCGTGAAGACGACCTCTTCGCGGATCGTCCCTGAGAGCTCCTCGAAGAGGATGTGGCCCTCCCCGCGATACTCGACGAGCGGGTCCTTCTGCGCGAATGCGCGCAGGTGGACGCCTTCGCGCAAGTAGTCCATCGACTCCAGGTGCTCGCGCCAGCGGTGATCGACGACCTGGAGGATGACGTAGCGCTCGACCTCGCGCGCGAGATCGGCCCCGAGCGCCTGCTCGCGCTCGGCATACGTCTCGAGCGCGTCCTCGACGAACTCCTCGCTCAGCGCGGCGCGATCGGTCACGTCGACCTCCTCGCGCAGCTCGTCGACCGTGATGTCCGTCCCGGAGAGCGACTGCATGTGCGTGACGAGGCCGACGAGATCCCAGTCCTCGGCGAACTCGGAGTCGGTGAGCTGGGCGACCCCGGCCTCGACCGTCTCCGTGATCCAGCTCCGCACCTCGTCGGACAGATCCTCGCCCTCGAGCACGCGGCGGCGCTGGTCGTAGATGACGAGGCGCTGCGTGTTCATCACGTCGTCGTACTTGAGGACGTTCTTGCGCGCGACGAA
>JACCTK010000212.1 GCA_013812465.1 Actinomycetota bacterium | reverse complement strand
TGCGTCCTGCGGTCGCGTCAGGAGCGCCGCGGCGCGGGCACCTCCGAACGGCACGGGCGAGCCCCTGCACGTCTTCTATACGCACCAGACGACTCGGATAGTCACGCGGGCAGGAGGCTACTGCCCTTCTCCGTCCGTTCTAGGCGCTTCTCGGCCCGCTCGAGCGTCTTGTCGGCGCGCTCCTCGGCGTCACGGAGGCGTTCTCGGCGCTCAGCCTCGCGCTTTCGGGTCTCCTCGATCTGCTCTTCGCGATCGCTCATTCACCGTGCCTTAAGGTCGGGTTCAAGCTTGACACACCCGAACACGTCGGGCAGCGTCCTTGTCACTGAACCCTGCCTTCGGGCTCACAGCACTCAACCTTTCTTTGGCCCGACTCGGCGCCGGCTACGTTCGATCCCGAAGCTCCGAGACGCCTTCCTGGCCGGCGCAGTGCGCGCAGCAGTAGATGCGACCGTTGGCCTCGACTCCATGTCCGATCACGCGGCAGCTGCAGTGGGCGCAGATGGGTGCCAGCGCCTGGATTGCGCACTCGAAGCTGTCGAACGTATGGGTCGAGCCCTCTGCTCGGACCTCGAACGCCTTGTCGTAGTCGTTTCCGCAAACCTCGCAGACCGGCATCCGGTTTCCTCCTTCCGTCGTCGGCATCACTCTAGAGACGATGCGGCAGCTTCTCGTGTCAGAGGCCGCCTCGGCTCGCCCGACATTGTACGGACGGATCACTAGATGCTCGCGCTTGATGGATCGAAGTTGGCGACACAGCAGGCGGCTCGGAAGAAGGCAAACAGGTCACGGAGGAGAACCTCGTCTGAGAGCTTCACCTTCATCCCCGCAGCGGTCTCCCATGGCAGCAGCTCGGGAGCAGCGGCAATCGGTCACGTCCGTACACCACTTGACGGGACGTGACCGTCACGGACCCGCCTCGGGCGTCAGTCGGTGCCCGGCTCGAGGGTTCCGATCAGCGTGGCCAGCTGATCGAGGTCGGCGCGGGCGAGCCGGTAGCGGTGGCTAACGAAGGTCTACGCCGATGGGACACACGCGCTCGATGCGCTCGATTTGCCGCATTCCGGCGCTCGTTCTTCGGGCTACTTGGCCCGAACGGAGCCGGGAAGACGACGCTGATCGGCTCGATCGCCGGTCTTGTGCGAGCGCCAGTGGGACGGATCCTCGTCTTCGGCCACGACGCTGTTGTTGATCGGCGCGCGCGGCTCCTCCTCGGACTTGCGCCGCAGGAGGTCCACCTCGACCGTTTCCTCACTGCCCGTGAGGTGCTGGTCTACCACGGCCGCTACTTCGGGATGCGGAGGCGGGAGGCTGAAGCGCGCGCTGACGAGCTGCGCGACGTCTTCGACCTGACTGCGCGGGCCGCGACGAAGCCGAACCGGCTGTCGGGTGGGATGCGCCGCCGGCTCCTGATCGCCCGCGCGCTCGTCCATCGCCCGCGGCTGGCGATGCTCGACGAGCCGACCGCCGGTGTCGACCTCGAGCTCCGTCGCGAGCTCTGGCACTACCTGCGAAGGCTGCAAAGCGAGGAGAGGCTGACAGTGCTCCTGACGACGCATTACATCGAAGAGGCGGAAGCGCTCTGCGAGCGCGTGGCGTTCATCCGCGGCGGCCGCATCGGCGATGAAGGTTCCCCCGCCGAACTAGTCGACAGCCACGGCGGCGAGCGGCTCGAGGATGCGTACCTGGAGGCGATGCAGCCATGACGAGCATCGAGGTGCGGCTGGCGCAGCGGCGGGGGACGTTTGCGCTCGCGGGGCGCGAGGTGCGCCGTGTCATCACGCTCTGGACGCAGACGATCCTGCCACCGGTGCTCACTGCCCTCGTGTTCCTCGCCGTCTTCGGCGGCGCCCTTGGCGACCGCATCCGCGAGATCGAGGGCATCCCGTACCTCGAGTTCATCCTGCCCGGCCTGCTCGTGATGACGGTCGCTTCGCAGGCGTTCGCGAACAACTCCACGAGCCTCTTCCAGGCGAAGAGCGAGGGCTACATCGAGGACGTCCTTACGAGCCCGCTAAGCGCCTGGCAGCTAGCGGTCGCCTACATGGCAGGCGGGCTCGTGCGCGGATTGTCGGCCGCGGCCGCCGTCGCGTTGCTGGCCGCGCCATTTGCGGGTGGGCTCGAGCGGCCGGGG
>JACCTK010000400.1 GCA_013812465.1 Actinomycetota bacterium | reverse complement strand
TACCTCCCCGACGACCTGCTCGTGAAGGCGGACCGGGCATCGATGGCAAACTCGCTCGAGCTGCGATCGCCGCTGCTCGACCACGAGGTGCTCACCCTCGGAATCTCACTCCCCGACTCCTTGCGTCTGGAAGGACGACGCGGGAAGGCCGCGCTGCGGCGCGCGTTCGCGCACCTGCTCCCACCCGAGCTCGCCGAGCGCGCGAAGACCGGCTTCGGCATCCCCCTCGGCGACTGGTTTCGCGGCCCGCTTCGCGAGCTGGCCGGTGACACGCTCCTAGGCGCGCGTACGCGAGCACGCGGGCAACTCCGGCCGAGCGTCGTCGAGCGCATGCTCTCCGAGCACGCTCGGGGACAACACGATCACGGCCACCGGCTCTGGTGCCTGCTCGTCCTCGAGCTCTGGCAACGCTCGTGGCTCGACGTCGCGGTCACGCCGGCTCCTCACGCCGCCGCCACACGATGACGCGGCGACGAGCGCTCGCGATCCTGCTCGTGGCGGCGATCCTCCCGCGCTTGGTCGTCCTGCTCTCCGAGCGCGGCGCGATTCTCGACGAGCTCGTCGAGAAAAGCGACCGCTTCGCCCGCACGCTCGTCGCCAGCGGAACTTTCGGCTTCTTGCCGGGGCGGCCTTCGGGCTACACGCAGCCCCTCTACGCCTGGTTCCTCGCCGGGCTCTATCAGGTCTTCGAGCGGCACTGGCTGGTCGTCGGGATCGCGCATATCGCCGTCGCCGCCCTCACCGCTGTGATCGTGCTCGAGATCGGCCGCCGCGTGGTCTCGCTCGAAGTCGGCCTCGTGGGGGCGATGATCGCGACGCTGCATCCGTTCCTCGTCTGGCACGACATGCACCTGAATCGGGAGATCGTGGACGGGCTGCTCGTCGCGCTCATCGCCCTCACCGCCCTGATCGTCGCCGAGTGGAAGGGCGCTCTGCTGGCGCTCGCTCTCGGCGCCGTCGCAGGGCTCGCGATTCTGGGGAATGCCCGTCTCGCGCTGCTCCCGCTCGTCCTGGCGGCGTTTGTCGCGCTTCCGCGGGAGCGGTCGAGGCGCTCGGTCTTGCTCGCGACCGCCGTCATCGTCGGCACCGTCGTGGTCGTGACACCGTGGATCGCTCGAAACGAGATCAGCGTCGGCTGCCCCGCGCTCACGACCGACACGCGCGCGCTCTGGAAGGCGAACAACGAGTCGACGCGCGAGATCCTCGACCGCGGCGGCTGGATCGACGACGTGCCCGAGCCGCACGGAGGGCCGCCCTGGCCCGAGCTCGCGGCCGACCTCACTCTCGCCGGCAACCCGACCGAGATCGACGAGTGCGCGCAGCAGCGCTACTACCGCGAGCTCGTCTTCGACTTCTGGCGCGAGAACCCCGACGAGAAGGGACGTCTCGCGGCTCAGGCCGTGCAGATGCTCTGGAGCCCGAGCTTCTCGGTCGACTCCGACGATGCCGGACGGGGCCGCGTGGCCGAGCTCGGGCGCGATGTCGTCGAGCCCGCGTTCATGATCGCCGTCTACCTCTTGGCGATCGTGGGCGCGATCGTCGCGCCGCGCCGCTTCGTCGCCCTCGTCTTCGGGTTGGTGGGGTACAACACGCTCGTCGCCATGGTCTTCGCAGGCACCGTGCGCTATCGGGCGCCGTTCGACTTCCTGCTCGCGATTCTCGCCGCGGCAGCGCTCGTTCGCGGATGGGAATGGCTACGGGCGCGCCGCCCGCGGACGGCGACACACGGGTGAAGATCCTCCACATTCAGCGCGTGGGAGGGATTGGCGGCTCGGAGAGGCATGTGCTCGAGCTGCTGCCGGCGCTCCGCGCACGGGGGATCGACGCCGGCTTTCTCGGCCTCGACGACACGAGCGCCGCTCCGGAGCCGTTCTACGACGTCCTCACCGAGCGCGAGGTGCCGATTCAGCGCCTCGCGTGCCCTCGCGACCTCGATCCGAGGCTCGTCGGAGGAGTTATCCGCGCCGTGCGCGCATTTCGGCCGGACATCGTCCATACGCACTTGATCCACGCTGATGCGTACGGCGCAGCCGCCGCGACTCGCGCCCGGACGGCGCTCATCTCCACGAAGCACAACGACGATCCATTCCGCTCGGGGAGGTGGCGACATCTGGAGAGGCTGCTGACGAGGCGCGCTGCGTCGGTGATCTGCATCACCGAGGCGCTGGCGCGCTTCAATCGCGAGGTTGTCGGGCTTCCCGCTGGAAAGCTCCGAGTCGTTCACTACGGGCTCGACGCTTCGCCTGAGGCGTGGGGCCCTCCCGGTGGCCCGGATCTGCCCGCGGAGACCCCGGTGCTCGTCGCCGTCTGCCGGCTCGTCCCGCAGAAAGGGGTCGACGTCGGGGTGGAGGCTCTAGCTCGCGTCCGCGAGCGGCATCCAACGGCGCACCTCGTGGTGCTCGGGGAGGGGCCGCTACGAGCCGAGCTCGCCGAGCTGGCGGCCCGGCGCGGGGTGGGAGCTGCGGTCAGCCTTCCAGGTCGAGTCGGAGACGTCGCGTGGTGGCTCCGACGCGCTTTGATCGTCGTCCATCCCGCGCGTTGGGAGGGCTTCGGGCTGGCATTGCTCGAGGCCATGCTCTGCGAGAAGCCGGTTGTGGCAGCGCGGGTCAGCTCGATCCCGGAGATCGTGCTCGGCGGCGAGACCGGCCTGCTCGTCTCGCCCGACGATCCGGCGCGGATGGCGGCTGCGGTGAACGAGCTCCTCGACGATCCGCTCAGGGCAGCGGCGATGGGCCAGGCCGGCCGCGCGCGGGCGCTGGCCGAGTTCTCGGTCGCGCGCATGGCCGAGCGAACAGCCTCGGTCTACGAAGAAGCTCTCTCGAGCCCCCGCCGGTAAAGCTTCTCGATCCCCTGCGTGGAGCGTTCCTGCGTGAACGACTCGAGCGCGCGCCGTCTGCCGGCCGCCCCCATAGCAGCTGCCCGAGAAGGATCTGAGCCGAGCGCGACCATCGCCTCGGCGAGCTCCTCCGCGTCTCCGGGCGTGACCACGAGCCCCGTCTCTCGGTCGGCGACGATCTCGGGAAGGCCCCCGACCGCGCTTGCGATGACGGGTCGTCCCCTTTCCATGGCCTCGAGCGCCACCATTCCGAAGCCCTCACCGAGCGACGGGACGACGATGACCGCCGACTGCTCGATGGCCGTCTGCACGGGCGAGACGAAGCCGAGAAAGCGGATCGCATCGCCAAGGCCGAGCTCGCGTGCGTAGGCCCGAAGCGCCGGCTCGAGCGGTCCCGAGCCCGCGATGTCGAGGACGAGGTCGGGTACTCGTGTACGCGCCTGGGCAAGCGCTCGCAAGAGAACGAGGTGACCCTTCACGGGAATCAGCCGGCCGACGCAGAGCAGGCGCCGCTCGGCGCCGCCGTACGGCGTGACGCCGTCTCTCCCGGCGATCCCGTAGTGGACGATCTCGAAGCCGGCCTCGTCGAAGCCCTCGAGCTCGGCGAGGTAGCGCGCGAGCCCTTGCGAGATGGCGATGTGCACATGGGCGAGCGAGGCGACCGCGCGATCGGCGAGGCCGAAGAAGCGACCCTCGCGAAACCAGTTGAAGCCGTGCTTGGTCGAGAGCCGCAGCGGCGTCCTGGCCATCGCCCCCGCGATCTGCCCATACACGTCGGCGTGCACGAGATGTGTGTGCAGGATGCGCGGCCGTCGGCGGGCGAGAAGCGCCGCGACCTCCGCGTATGCGATTGGGTCGACATCCGCCCGCAAGCGGACATCGTCGAGCGGCACACCGCGCGCGCGCAGCTCACGGGCGAACTGCCAGGCGCCCGGCTCGTCCTCGTGGAGCATGAGGAACTCCACATCCCAGCCGCTCTCGCGCAGGGCCGGAAGGAGCTGGAGCAGGTGCGCCTCTGAGCCGGAGATCCCGGCCACCTTCTGCACGTGCAGGACCTGTCCGGCGAGGGCTCTCATCGTGAGATTCCCGCTGCGTCCAGGACTCCCCGCGCCCAGGACTCCACCGAATGTCCCGCCTCGACTCTTTCTCGGAGGCGCTTTCCGAGCTCGACTCGGACGGCGGTCTCGGTCGCGGCGAGCTCGCGGATTCGGGCCGCGAGCTCCTCCGGGCTCTCCCGCGAGAAGCGCTGCTCGGGATCGAGGAGCGAGTCGAAGACGGGATTGGAGGCGAGCACCGGCAGGCAGCTCGCTGCGGCCTCATAGACAACCTTGTCGGGCGCGCCCGCGCGCATGTTGTTCACGAGAGCGTCGTGGGCCGCGAGCAACTCGGGCACCTGAAAGCGAGTCACCGCGTTCGCCAGCGTGACACGCTCGTCGAGATCGAGCTCTCGGACGAGCTCCTGAAGCTCAGCGCGGTGCGCGCGCTCGTCATCCGAGAGAGCGGGACCGTGGACGTCGAGCCGGACCTCGTCGCCGAGCGCGGCCACAGCTCGCAGAACGACCTCGAGCCCCTTCGCCCGCGAGTAGCGCCCGAGCGCGAGCAGATCGAGCCTTGTAACAGACTGTTGCAAGGTGTGTTCCGCGTGCCTGTCGATGCAGGGGAACTCCGAGAGATCGATTCCGTGCCCGATCGCTGCGACCTTCCTCGACGGCAGCGGGAACGAGCGGCGATCGACAGAGACGACCGCTGTCGAGACGCGCTCAGCGGCCCGCAGGAGCCGGCTCGCGCGCCAGTGCGTGAACCAGAGAAGGAGCGGGACGCGCATTGGGCGCACGAGCGGCGCCGCGAGCACCGCGTAGATCGGGCACATGTGCGCAACCACCGCGCCACCGAGGAGCCCCGGGAGCTCACGAGCGAGGGCAGCCTCGAAACGAGCTCCGCGGCCGATCCTCCGGCTCGCGCGAAACGTGCGCACGCGGCAGTTCGCGGGTAAGACGCCTTCGACCGCGCCATCCGCGAGGACGACAACCTCGTCGACGAGCACCGCGAGAGCCGCGATCTTCGGCACGGTCGCGGCCAGCGCCGGGTGTCCGGGATCGACCTGCTGGGTGATGAACACGATGCGCGTCATGAGCCGGTGTCAGACACCGCAGGCACGGCCCGATGTGGCAAGGGCGCAAACAGACATGAGAGGACCGGCCATATCGAGTTGTGAGTCCGCCCTACGCGAGCGACACGCACCTGTGGGCTGAATGACACGGTCTTGTCAAAGAGTCCTCTTGACACGAATCGGTGTCTGGCGCCGATTAGAAGAA
>JACCTK010000352.1 GCA_013812465.1 Actinomycetota bacterium | reverse complement strand
GTTGGAGCTGGCGCCGACGCTTGCCTACGACCCTAGGGCGGACACGTTCACGCGCATCGAGAACGGCGCCGTCTTCAGGGACAACGGCCTCGGGTCGTTCGTCACCGAGGCCCGGGAGGAGCTCGAGCCGGGCTGGCGTACCGGTGTCGGCTTCAGGAACTTCCGAGCGGTGCTCTCCGATCCGCTGATCCGGGAGCCGTTCATCCGCGTCTTCATCTGGACCTTTCTCTTCGCCGCCGCGATCGTCCTCGTCTCGTTCGCGATCGGGCTCTTCCTCGCGATCGTGCTCGACAAGCCGACGCTCCGCTTCCGTCGCATATACCAGGTGTTGCTCGTGGTGCCGTACGCGCTTCCGAGCTTCCTCGCGGTCTTGGTCTGGGGCGGTCTCCTGAACGACGACTTCGGCGTCATCAACTCGCTCCTGCACACCAACATCCCCTGGCTCTTCGACGAGTTGTGGGCGAAGGTCTCGGTGATCGCGGTCAGCGTCTGGCTGACCGTGCCCTACTTCCTTCTCGTCTCACTCGGCTCGCTGCAGTCGATCCCCGCCGAGTTGACCGAAGCCGCCCGCGTCGACGGCGCGGGCCCGTGGGGCGTTTTTCGCAAGGTGACCCTGCCGATGCTGATGATCGTGGTCGCGCCGCTGATGATCGCGTCGTTCGCCCTCAACTTCAACAACTTCGTCAACATCTACCTGCTGACCGGAGGCGGGCCGCCGTCCGAGGACCAGTCGATCGCAGGCGCGACCGACATCCTCATCACGTACACGTACAAGCTCGCGTTCGAAGCCGGCAAGGGGAACGACTTCGGGCTTGCGAGCGCGGTGTCGATCTTCATCTTCCTCATCGTCGCGACGATCTCGGCGCTCGCGTTCTGGCGCACGAAGTCGCTGGAGAACGTTCGATGACGACTGTTGATCGGGCTGAGACCGTTGTCCAGCCCGTCGCGCGCACCGCGCGGCGCCGTCGCCCACAGCCGAGCTTCCGGGGCAACTGGTGGCGGCACCTCGTCGCCCTCGCCGCCATCGTCATCGCCGTCTTTCCGATCGCCTATGTGGCATCCGCGGCGTTCAACGCCGACCAGTCGCTCGGCGGAGCGAGCCTGATTCCGCGGGAGGTCACGCTCGACAACTTCTCGGAGCTGCTCGATCCCACTGTCGACGAGGGATCGTCGACCTCGCACTACCTCCGCTGGCTCGTGAACTCGCTGATCGTCGCCTTGACCACGGCGCTCGCCACCGTGCTCCTGGGCGCGTTGGCGGCTTACGCGTTCAGCCGCTTTCGGTTCCGCGGGCGGCGCTTCGGGCTCCTGTCGCTGCTACTGATCCAGATGTTCCCGCAGCTTCTGGCGTTGGTCGCGATCTACCTGATCCTGCTGAACACCGGAGAGGTCTTCCCAGCCCTCGGCCTCGACACACGGACGGGCCTGATCCTCGTCTACCTCGGCGGCGTGATGGGTGTGAACACCTGGCTGATGAAGGGGTTTTTCGACTCGATCCCGATGGAGCTCGACGAGTCCGCGCGCGTCGACGGCGCGACCCCTGCTCAGATCTTCTGGGGAGTGGTGCTGCCGCTGGCGTTGCCGATTCTGGCCGTGATCGGGATCCTCTCGTTCGTCGGCACCTTCAACGAGTTCGTGCTCGCGAGCACGCTGCTCCAGTCGAACGAGAACTTCACCCTGCCGCTCGGGCTCCGCGGCTACATCGACAAGCAGTACGCCGAGCACTGGGGGCCTTTCGCAGCGGGGGTTCTCCTCGCCGGCGTCCCGATCATGATCATCTTCCTCGCCCTGCAGCGCTTCATCGTCTCTGGGCTGACCGGCGGTTCGGTAAAGGGGTGACCGCGTTGCTCGCGATGCCGCACCACGACGGCTCGGAGCTGTACGCGCCCGAGTGGCCGGAAGAGCTCGGCAACGAGACGACGGTTCTCCTGCGCATGCCGCGTGGACGTGCGGTCGACTCCGTCGCCGTCCGCTATGTCCGGGATGGAGAGCCTGGCGTGGCGCCGGCTCGGATCGACCGCGAGACCGAGGCCGATGTCTGGTGGCGAGCGAGCTTCCCCGTCTGGAACCCCGTGACGCCGTATCGCTGGCTCCTCTCTGGCGGGGACTTCGGGTATGCCTGGCTCAACGGGGTCGGCCTGCAGCGCTTCGACGGTCCCGACGCGGATGACTTCATCGCAACGCCGGAGCCGGGTGGGCCTGCCTGGCACCTCGAGTCCGTGGTCTATCAGGTGTTCCCCGATCGCTTCGCCTCGGCCGGCCTCACCGTCACGCCTCCGGACTGGGCAGTGCCGCGAGGCTGGGACGCGCCGCCGACCGGGCGCGGGCCCGAGACGCCATTCGAGTGGTTCGGAGGAGACCTGGTCGGGCTCGAGCAGCGCCTGGGGCACATCGCCGCCCTGGGGGCGAGCGTCCTCTATCTGACGCCGATCTTTCCGGCGGGAAGCACGCACCGCTACGACGCTTCGACCTTCGAAAGGGTCGACCCGCTGCTCGGCGGGGACGACGCGCTCGAGTCGCTCGTGCGAGCCGCGCATGGTCGGGGAA
>JACCTK010000341.1 GCA_013812465.1 Actinomycetota bacterium | reverse complement strand
GCGTCTGGTCGGCACCGGGGAACTTCTCGAAGGCGAAGCGCGGGAACTTGACGACGACGTAGTCGAGCGTGGGCTCGAAGCTAGCGGGCGTCGTCCTCGTCAGATCGTTCGGGATCTCGTCGAGCGTATAGCCGACCGCGAGCTTCGCCGCCACCTTCGCGATCGGATAGCCAGTGGCCTTGGAGGCGAGCGCGGAGGAGCGCGACACGCGCGGGTTCATCTCGATCACGCAAAGCTCGCCGTTTTCGCGGTGCCGCGCAAACTGGATGTTGGAGCCACCGGTCTCCACGCCGACGGCGCGAATCACCGCGGCTGCCGCGTCGCGCAGCTCCTGGTAGGCCTCGTCGGAGAGCGTCATCTGCGGCGCGACCGTGACCGAGTCGCCGGTGTGCACGCCCATCGGGTCGAGGTTCTCGATCGAGCAGACGACGACGACGTTGTCCGAGCGGTCGCGGATCACCTCGAGCTCGAACTCGTCCCAACCGCGGACCGACTCCTCGACCAGCACCTGGCCGATCGGGGACTCGGCGATCCCTCGCTCCACCTGTCGCGCGAGCGCCGCCGGGTCGTCGGCGAAGCCTCCCCCGTGGCCGCCCAGCGTGAACGCCGGGCGAACCACCGCCGGTAGGGACACATCCTCGAGCTCGTCGAGCGAGGTCACGATGCGGGAGGTGGGAACCTCGAGCCCACAGCTCATGACCGCAGCTCGGAACTCCTCGCGGTCCTCCGCGCGCCTGATCACCTCGACGGGCGCCCCGATCAGCTCGACGCCGAGCTCCTCCAGCACCCCGGCTTCTGCGAGCTCGATTGCGAGATTGAGCGCTGTCTGTCCACCGAGTGTCGGCAAGAGCGCGTCCGGACGCTCTCGCTCGAGCACCGAGGCGACGCTCTCGAGATCGAGGGGCTCGATGTAGGTGCGGTCGGCGAAGCCCGGGTCGGTCATGATCGTCGCCGGATTCGAGTTGACGACGATCGTGCGGTACCCGTCCTCGCGCAGCACTTTCAACGCCTGGCAGCCCGCGTAGTCGAACTCGCAGGCCTGGCCGATGACGATCGGGCCGGACCCGATCACGCACACGCTCTCGATGTCGCGTCGCGCAGGCATCAGATCACCAGGGCCGAAGCTCCTCGACCCACCGCTCGAGAATCGGCCAGGCGTCGTGGGGACCTGGCCCCGCCTCGGGATGGAACTGCACCGAGCGCGCCTGGAGCTCTGGGAAGTCGAAGCCCTCGACCGTCCCATCGTAGAGCGAGACGTGTGTCGCCTGGTCGGCGTCTGGCGACCGAACCGCGAAGCCGTGGTTCTGGCTCGTCACGAGCACGCGGCCGGTCCGCTGCTCGAGAACGGGGTGGTTGGCGCCGCGATGGCCGAAGGGGAGCTTGAACGTCTCGTGTCCAGTTGCAAGCCCGAGCAGCTGATGGCCGAGGCAGATGCCGAGCACCGGAACCGTGCTGAGGAGCCCGCGCACCGCATCGGTCTCCGCGCGTAGCGGTTCGGGGTCGCCGGGGCCGTTCGAGAGCACGACGCCGTCGAACTCCTCGAGCTCGTCGGGTTGCGCCGTGTGAGGAAAGACGGTCACTGCCGCGCCGCTCGCAACAAGCCTGCGCAGGATCGAGCGCTTCGACCCGTAGTCGATGACGGCGACTCGGGGTGAGCCGGACTCGGCGAAGACATGCCGCTCGCGGGTCGAGACCTGGGCGACCAGCGCCTGCCCCTCCATGAGCGGCTGCCCCCGAACGGCCTCCAGCGCCTCGGCGACGGAGAAATCCTCCTCGCTCGCGACCGCGACGGCCCGCATCGCGCCGCTGTCCCGCAAGCAGAGCACGAGCGCACGCGTGTCGATCTCCACGAGCGCCACCAGGCCATATCGAGTCAGCCACTCCGCCCACGCCTGTCCGCCGAGCTGTCGCATGAGGACGGCTTTGGCGTGCGGACGATCGGACTCGTTTCGCTCGTCGGCGACGCCGTAGTTGCCGACCATCGGGGCTGTGAAGCAGACGAGTTGCTCCGCGTAGCTCGGGTCGGTCACCGTCTCCTGGTAGCCGGTCATCGCCGTCGTGAAGACCGCCTCCCCGAAGGCGGCGCCGTCCGCGCCGACGGAGCGGCCGCGGAAGACGGTCCCGTCCTCGAGCAGGAGGTAGCCCGTCGTCATGCGACGAACACCTCGCGCCCGTCCGCGATCGTGCGCACGACCCTCCCGCGCAGCGTCTTGCCGAGGAGCCACGAGTTCGCCGAGAGGGAACGGAACCCGTCCTCGCTCACCTCCCACTCCGCGTCGAGATCGAGCGCGACGAGATTCGCGCGCGCGCCCACCTCGACCACGGGCTCGGGGATGCCGAAGGCCCGTGCGGGCCCGGCCGACATGCGCTCGAGGAGGACCTCCAGCGTGAGCTCGCCAGGCGGGACGAGGTACGTGTGCAGCGCGGCGAACGCTGTCTCCAAGCCGATGACGCCGAACGGCGCGTCTTCGAAGGGCACATCCTTCTCGTGTCGCGCATGCGGAGCATGATCGGTTGCGATCGCGGTGATCACGCCGTCGCGGAGCGCCTCGATGAGCGCCCTGCGATCGTTTTCCGAACGCAGTGGCGGATTCATCTTGAGGTTCGGGTCGAGCGAGCGCACCGCCTCGTCCGTTAGGCAGAGGTGGTGCGGCGTGACCTCTGCGGTCGCGCCAACGCCCTCGTGTCGCGCCCTTCGCAACGCGTCGGCCGACTCCCGCGCCGAGAGGTGCATGAGGTGCAAAGGGCGCTCTTCCGCTGCCGCGAGCGCGAGATCGCGCTCGACCATGAGGCTCTCGGCAGTCGAGGGATACGGGCCGAGGCCGATCTCGGCCGAGACCCGGCCCTCGTGCGCGTGGCCGCCGCGGGAGAGCGTTGGCTCCTCGCAGTGAAGCGCGAGCGGACGCCCGGAAAGCGCGCTGTACTGGAGCGCGCGGCGCATGAGGCCCGCGGACGCGACCGGCCTGCCGTCGTCGGTGAACGCGGCCGCGCCGGCCGAGGCGAGCTCCGCCATCCCGCTCAGCTCCTCCCCACTCTGGCCTTTGCTGATCGCCGCCATGAAACCGATCGGCACTACGGCTTCCGCGCGCGCGCGCTGGATCAGCGCGCCGAGGACGGCCGCCGAGTCGATAACCGGCTCCGTGTTCGGCATCGCGAGGATCGCGCAGTACCCGCCGGCCGCCGCCGCCTCGGAGCCCGAGCGGAGGGTCTCCTCGTCCTCGCGACCGGGTGTGCGGAGGTGGACATGGGGATCGACGAAGGCGGGCGCGATCACGAGGCGGCTCGCTCCCGTCGGCTCGATTCCGCTGACGACCCCGTCCGTGACGGTGATGCGAAGACACTCGTCGATGCCCTGCGCCGGAGCGAGCACGCGGCCTTCCAAAGTCATGGAGTCGCTGTGACCGTTGCGAGAGAAGAGCACCTACGCGACCTCCGCCACGGCCCGCTCCGCCACAGGCGCGACCGTCAAGACGTCGTAGAGGACGGCCATCCGAACAACGAGTCCCGCCCGCACCTGCTCGCTGACGAGCGCGGATTCCGAGTCAGCGACCCGCGCGTCAATCTCGACCCCGCGATTCATCGGGCCGGGGTGCATGACGACCTGACCCTGGCGCACGCGCTCGGGAGTGATCCCGTACAGCGCCGTGTACTCGCGGAGCGAGGGGATGAACGCCTCGCCGGGCGCCATGCGCTCCTGCTGCATGCGCAGCACGTAGACGACGTCCGCTAGAGCGATGGCGCCGATGTCGTTCGAGACCGAGCACCCGAGCGCCTCCAGGTCGCGCGGGACGAGAGTCGGAGGCCCGACCAGCGTCGAGCTCGCTCCGACCAGCTCGAGCGCTTGGACGAGCGAGCGGGCGACGCGCGAGTGCAGCGCGTCACCGACGATCGCGACGTGCAGCCCTTCGAGTCGCCCGAGCGCCTCCCTCATCGCGTAGAGATCGAGCAGCGACTGCGTCGGGTGCTGGTGCATCCCGTCCCCGGCGTTGACGACACTCGCGTCCGTGCAAGAGGCGACGAGCTTCGCCGCGCCGATCGCCGGATGCCGGATGACGATGACGTCGGGGTCGTAGGCCGCTAGCGTCGAAGCCGTGTCTCTCAGCGACTCGCCTTTGTCCACCGATGATCCCGCGGCGCGAATCACCATCGTGTCGGCAGAGAGCCGCTTCGCCGCAAGCTCGAAGCTCGCGAGCGTCCGCGTCGAAGACTCGTAGAACAGATTGACGACAGCGCGTCCCCGCAGCGTCGGGAGCTTCTTCACCTCGCGATCGAGCGACGACGCCATCCGTCGCGCTGTCTCGAGGACGCGCTCGACGTCCTCACGAGTCAGATCTCGCACCGAGAGCAGATGCCGGGCCGGTGAGGCCGGCGGTCGCAACTCAGCCATGCTCGCCATCCTCGCTCTCGCGGACGAGGAGGACGCGGTCGACCTCGTCGATCTCGATCAGCTCGACCTGGATGCGCTCGCTGCGCGCGGTGGGCAGGTTCTTGCCGACGTAATCCGGCCGGATCGGAAGCTCCCGATGCCCTCGATCGACGAGCACTGCGAGCTGAACGCGCGCCGGCCGGCCGTAGTCGAGAAGCGCGTCGATCGCAGCCCGGATCGTGCGCCCCGTATAGAGGACGTCGTCGACGAGAACCACCGTCATCCCCTCCAGCGAGAAGGGAATGCTCGTAGCGCGTACAACCGGCTCGCGACTCGGCGTTCTGCCGCCCTCTCGCACGTGCACATCATCTCGGTGGAAGGTGATGTCGAGGACGCCGAGGGGAAGCTCCGCGCCACTCCGCTCCGCGACGAGCCGCTTCAGCCGGGAAGCGAGCGGCACCCCACGCGTCTGGATCCCGACGAGCGCGAGCTTGTCGAGCGACGCCTCGCCGGGGCGGGCGGCGCCCTCGATCAGCTCATGGGCGATGCGGGAGAGCGCTTTCGAGATCGCCCCTTCGTCGAGCAGAGCGCTCGCGGTGGCGCGATCCGGGACGTGCGTCGTCATCGTTCTCCTTTCCGGCCTCACTGGACCGGCTTAAAGGGGTCGCGGTAGTGTAGCCGCCCTGGCTGACGGGGCTGATCAGACTGGTGCGAACGGACTCGACGCCCGGCGCGCCGCCTTCGCCCTCGGGGCGATCGTGCTCCTCTCCGCGGCCGTCCGGTTCGCCGTCGCGCGTACGTTCGACGTGCCCTGGATCGCACCGGACGAGATGATCTACGGACTCGTCGGCCAGTCGCTCTGGGAGTCGGGCACGCTGACAGTCCGGGACGCGGCCGTTCCCTACTACAGCCTGCTGACGCCTGCGCTCGTCGGGCTGCCGCTCACGCTGGGTGACGTCGCTCGCGGGGTGGCGATCGCCCAGGCGCTGCAGGCCCTGGCGATGTCCCTCGTCGCCGTGCCCGTCTACCTCTGGGGAGCGCGCCTCGTCGGCACGCGCTGGGCGCTCGCCGCAGCCGTGCTCGCTATCCTGCCGCCCGCGCTCTGGTACGGCGGCCTGCTCATGACCGAGGCGCTGTTCTACCCGCTGGTCGTGGCGGCACTTCTCGCGCTCGCCCGTACGCTCGAGCAGCCGACGCTCGAGCGCCAGGGTCTGTTCCTGCTGTTGGTGAGCGTCGCCGCCGCCGTGCGCCTGCAGGCGCTCCTCCTGCTCCCGGTGCTGCTGGTCGCTGTCGGCCTAGACGCCTGGTTCGGGCGCTCGGCCAGGATCGTGCAGCGGGTTGCGCCGCTCCTCGTCCTCGTCGGCCTGTCGACGGCGGGCCTGCTGGTCCTGTACGCCTCCGGACGTAGCGACCTGCTCGGCGCCTATGGCGAGCTAGCCCAGACGACGCCCGCTTCCACGGGGGTTCTCGCGCAGCTCAGCTGGCACAGCGGCGCCGTCGTGGTGATGACGATGGGGCTTCCGCTGCTCGCGACGGCAACGCTCGCCATCCTGGCTGCGGCGCACGGCGAGCAGAATCCCTCTGTTCGCGCCTTTCTGGCCGTGACGACTGCCTACGTCGTCCTCCTCGTGGGTCAGGTCTCGGCCTTCGCTGTCGACTATCTCGATCACGTCAGCGAGCGCTACGTGGTGACCGCGCTACCGCCCCTCCTGCTCGGCCTCTGCCTGTGGATCGCCCGCGGAGGCCCTCGTCCCCTGGCGGTCGTTCTGCCCTTGACCTTCGCGGCGACCGCTGCTCTCGTCGCGTTGCCGAGGTCGCGCGTGGGGAGCGTGTTCGGCGCTCACGACGCGCTGACCCTCCTCGCGCTCGGCGAGCTTGCCGACCAGGGCGATCTCGTCTTCCGCGGAGGGCTGCTCGCGCTCGGGTTGGCCCTGGCCGCCGCGTTCGTTCTGCTTCCGCGAAGGATGCTCGCGGCCAGTGCCATGGTCGTTGCGCTCGGCTTCGTCGCCGCCTCGGTGCACGCAACCCGCGAGATCGATCGCCTCTCAGGCCTGGAGCGCGCCCACGACTTCGGCGCCGGGGACCGACGTTGGGTCGACCGAGCAGACGTCGCTCCGGTTCTCCACCTCGACACGGGGGAGCAGCCCTCGACCTCAGTAGCTCGCGTCACGTTCTGGAACCACTCGATCCGGAGACTCCTCCGGCTCGAGGGCGTTCCCGCTCAGGCCCTGCCGCAGAAAGCCGTCTCGATCAGCACGGGTGGCGCGCTCGTCGACCCCTCTGGGCGCGAGGTCAGCGCGCCTTATGCAGTGCTGCCGGCGACGATCGCGCTCGACGGCGAGCGCCTCGGATCGTCCCCGCCGACCGACATCGCCCCGGGCTCTGGCCTGTGGCGCGTGGACGAGCCGCTGCGCCTGGTCTCGCGCACCGAGGGCTTCTCCCCCATCGGCGACTTCGGCCGGGCCAAGATCGTCGTCTACCCGTGCGGCCCAGGCGCGCTCGAGCTCGACCTGCTCGGGAAGGACGGGCTCCCGATCCGTGTCATCGTGAACGGGTTCCCGTGGCAGACGGTCGAGCTCGAGTCGGGCGGCATGTGGACGGGCGCCGTGCCGTCGTTGCGGCCCGCCGGCCAGCTGATCCCGTGCCTGTTCGAGCTCGAGAGCGAAGGCCTCGTCGGGTCGACACGGGTCGAATGGGCGCCACAGGCTCCTGGCTAGCGATCTGCCTCCGTGGAGGCCACCGTAGCTCTGCTGGCGCGAGCGCCTGAGCGGATCAGCTCCGGCCGTCCTCGCTCCGGAAAAGGGATCTCGACGACGTCGAAGTCCCGGGGCACGATCGTGTCGGGATAGAGCTCGCGCGCCTCCTCGACGACCTGGTGCCCGAAGTACCGCGCGGAGAGATGCGTCAGGGCGAGCAGCTTCACTCCCGCCTCGCGCGCGACGAGCGCCGCCTCGCCCGCGGTCGAGTGGAGCGTCTCGCGCGCTCGGGCGCGCTCGTCGGCGAGGAAGGTCGCCTCGTGGACGAGCACGTCCGCGCCGGCCGCAGCGTCGACGACTGACGCGGCGGGTGCCGTATCGCCGGTCAGCACGACCTTTCGGCCGGCACGCGGCGGCCCCAGAACCGCTTCCGGAGTCACCTCCCTCCCATCGGTGAGCGTCACGGATTCCCCGCGCTGCAGAAGACCTCGCGAGGGGCCGTCGGGGACACCAAGCCGGTCGGCGGTGTCGACGTCGAAACGACCTGGACGCGCGGTTTCGACCAGCGCGTATCCCACCGCTGAGACTCCGTGGTCGACGGCGAACGTCTCGAGCAGGTACCCGTCACGCTCGAGCCGAGCTCCCGGCTCGAGCTCGACCGTCTCCAAGGGGTACGAGAGCCTGCCGAAGATACGCCCGAGCGCCCTCAGAAGGTCGCGCAGCCCGCGCGGGCCATAGACGGTCAGTGGCAGCTCGCGTCCCCGCAGCGAATACGTCTTGAGCATCCCCGGAAGACCGAGGTAGTGGTCGGCGTGGAAGTGCGTCAAAAAGATCTCCTCCAACTCGGCTAGCCCGACATCGCAGCGCAGGAGCTGACGCTGCGTGCCCTCGGCGCAGTCGAAGAGAAGCCGGTCGCCTCCTCGCCGGACGAGCGTCGCGGCTAGGGCACGCTGGGGGGTGGGAGTGGAGCCGGACGTCCCGAGGAAGACCACGTCGAGATCCACGGCGGCCGATTCTACGCGCTCAAATACGCGGTTCCACCTGCCGATAGTGACGAGATGGCGTCTCGCGCGTATCGCTCGGCGGGCTTGGTCAGATCCCTGACCCTGCTCTGGACCTTCGTGCTCGCCTCCGCGGCCATTCTGGCCGTCGGCGCATTCGTCCTCTCATCGGCGCTTGCCAACAGCTTCCGGGAGCAGGTGCTGGCTGACAGCGTCCGTGACGTCGCGCTGTATTCGGACTCCGTGCTGGCACCTACGCTCGTCAGTGGAAAACGAGTCGCCGTGAACCATCGAGTGAGGCAAAGGCTCGCGCGGTTGGTCGCGTCGTCGGACGAGCTCATGAGGCTGACCGTCTGGTCGAAGCGCGGCAGGCACGTGCTCTCCATCCCAGCCGGGCGAAGGCCGGTGCGCTCCCCTGACGTCATGGCGACGATTCGCCGCGGGAACGCTCGAGCCGCGGTCGGAGAGATCCAGGTGAGACGCGGCGGAAAGCAATGGTCGCAACGCGCGGTCGTGGTGTGGGCTCCGTTGGCGTCGAGAAAAGGTCGTCCTGTCGGCGCAGCGCAGGTGTTCCTCGAGCCGACCGCCCTCGACGCGAGCACGGCGAGCGCGACCCGCACCGTTTGGGTCGTCGTCGGTCTCGTGTTCGCGATCCTCTGGCTGGCGCTCGTCCTCCTGGTGCGGGGCGCGGCAGCCAGGCTCTCGCGACAGAACGACGTCCTCATGGGTCGCTCTCGGGACATGAGCGAGTCCGCGCTACGTCTCGAGGAGAACCTCCTCGAGACGATCGAGACGCTGAATGCGGCGGTCGAGGCGCGCGATCCCTACACCGCAGGCCACTCGCAACGAGTTCGCCGAGTCTCGCTCGCGATCGGCCGCGAGCTCTCTCTGTCCGCGAAGCAGCTGGGAACGCTCGGCACCGCGGCCCTGTTCCACGACGTCGGCAAGATCGGCATCCCGGACTCGATCCTCACCAAGGCCGGCCCCCTCGAGCCGAACGAGGCCGTGATCATGCGCGAGCACGTCACCCGCGGCGCCGTGATCGTCTCCAAGGTCTCATGGTTCCAGGACGTCGTTCCGGCGATTCGCCACCACCACGAGCGTTGGGACGGGCTCGGGTACCCGGACGGGCAGCACGGAACCGACATCCCGCTCGAGGCGGCGATCATCGGCCTCGCCGACGCGTGGGACGCGATGACGACCGATCGACCGTACGCGCACGGCCTCACGCTCAACGAGGCGATGCTCCAGATCCGCTCGGGCCGCGAGAAGCAGTTCAGCCCCGCCGTCGTGGACGCGTTCTGGCGGGTGGCCAAGCGTCATCCGTCGGACGTCCTCCCGCCCGAGGCGCCGGCTGCTCTGGTCGTGGCCGTGTAGGCGACCGCTTGCCACGCCCTCGTTCGTCGAAGGCGCACGGAGGGCGAGCTCGCCCCTACGCTCGATCTGGGAACGCGAGATCGGTGTAGACCATCTCGCCCTTGAATTTCCGGGCGGCCGGATCCCAAGGAAAGAAGATCGCATTTCGCCACTCGAGCCGCTCGCCACTCGGCTCGTTGTCGAGCCACCGCGCTTCGTGCGTCGCCGTCACGCGAGCCTCCTCGCAGACCCCCTGTGGCCCGATGACGATGTACTCGAGGTCGAAGTGGATGTCCGGGAACGCGGTCAGAAGCTCGGTGTAGAAGCGGGCTGCGCCTTCGTGGCCTTCCCAGCGAGCGCCGGTGGCGCCCAGCACCTCATACACGCAGTCCTCGGTCAGGGTCGAGATCAGTCCCGGCAGGTCGCGGTTGTCCTCCGCGATCGAGTGCGTCTTCCAGAGCTCCCGGATCTCGGTGTGCTCGTCCTGGTCGACCGGCCGCCGGAGCAGCTCGAGGATACGTTCGCTGGCCA
>JACCTK010000326.1 GCA_013812465.1 Actinomycetota bacterium | reverse complement strand
CCTCCCTCGTCGTCGCTCGAGACCCACTCCTGCGAGTCGACGAGCATCCGCTCGCACGGCTCGGGCGCGCGGAGGGATCCCCGAGCTAGCGGCCGCTCTGCGTCCGCGCGCACAGGCTCTGAGCTCGATCCTCGATCAAGTGCCGGGCGACGATTCGCTGCGGCCGCGCGCGACGGCCACCAGACCTGCGCTGGAAACGAGCACCCAGAGCAGGTTCGTGATGACGAACCCGAGTTGGACCGTGAGTACGGCTGTCACGGCGAGCCCGGCCGACGAGACGAGATTGGTGACGAGGTACCGAGGGTCCTGCGCGTTGACGAGACCGAACTGGAGCGATGCAAACGCGGTGACGATTCCTATCGCGAGCACGATCTGGACGATCTGGAGTGTCATGACCGCGGGCTAGCCGGTTGATTCCGAATAACCGCACACGCGGCTAGTGGCTGCGACGCGGCGCCTGGCACGACGATCGGTGACAACACGTATCCACCGATACGCGCCGTCACCGCTCCCCGCGCCATGCTTGGTCGCAGCCATCCCTGCGTACACGCCTATTCGGAATCAATCAACCGTCTAGCTCTACGCGGGATCACCGCGACCCGCCCGTCGACCGGGACGATGTCGATAAAAGCGCCGTAGTGGCGCGCGATCGTCTCCTCCGTGAGGACGTCCCGGGGCACGCCGTCGGCCACGACACGCCCCGAGTCCAGGAGCACCATGCGCTCCGCGTACTGCGCCGCGAGCGTGAGGTCGTGCATCGCGGCGACCAGGGTCAGGCCCGACTCGGCCCGGAGCACGTCGAGCAGGTCGAGCGCCTGCTGCTGGTGGCCGATGTCGAGAGCTGCCGTCGGCTCGTCGAGGAGGATGATCCTCGCTTCCTGCGCCAGCGCACGCGCGACGACGACCCGCTGCTTCTCGCCTCCCGAGAGTGTTCCGAGCGGACGATCGCCGAAGCCGGAGAGGTCGAGACGCTCGAGGGCTCGCGCGACCGCCTCCAGATCGCGCCTCCCCTCCTTGGCGAGCGCTCCCAGATGAGGAGTCCGTCCGAGGAGAACGTATTCGCCGACCGTCATCCACGACGGCGTCGACGGATCCTGCGGGACGACCGCGATCAGCCGCGACAGCTCGGACCTGCGCATCGCGGCCGTGGAGCGGCCGTCCAGCTCGATCGAGCCGGCGAAAGGGAGGAGACGCGCGACCGCCCGCAGGAGCGTCGTCTTCCCTGCGCCATTCGGCCCGATCACGGCAACCCACGCGCCTTCCTCGACGACGAGGTCGACCTGGTCGACCACCGGCCGGCCACCGAGAATGACGGTGACGGCCGTGAGACTGATGGCGCTCAGGCGGCGCCCCGGCTCGTCCGCAGCACCAGAGCGAAGAAGGGCGCGCCGAAGAACGCGGTCACGATGCCGAGCGGGATCTCCGCGGGCGAGAGCGCAGTTCGAGCGATGACGTCTGCGAGCACCAGGAACCCTGCGCCGACGATCACCGACAACGGGAGCAGCGCCCGGTATCCGACCCCGGCGACCATGCGAATCGCGTGCGGGACGATGATCCCGACGAATCCGATGAGACCGCAGATGGCGACCGCGGCCGCGGTTCCAACGGTCGCGGCGACGACCAGGATGAGCCGGACTCGGCCGACGTCGACCCCGAGGCTCGCGGCCTCCTCGTCACCGAGGCTCAGCACGTCCACGACCCGGCGATAGACGAGGATGACGACGGTGGCGAGCGCGACATACGGGAGGACGAGCACGACGTCGCTCCAGCCCGAGCTCGGAATGCTGCCCAGGATCCACGTGTAGACCTGCTGGAGCGTGTCGGCGTTCTGCTGTTGCACGAATGTCTGCAGGGCCGTGAAGAAGGATGCGACCGTCACCCCGGCGAGGACGAGGGTCGTGGTGTCTCGCCCTCGGCCCGTCGAGCGGCCCACCGAGTAGGTGAGAAAGACGGCCAGAGCGCCGCCGACGAATGCGGCCGCCGGCAGCGCCTGCTGGCCCCGGAGCCCGTCCGGCAGGTACGCGATCGCGAGAGTCGCGCCGAGCCCGGCGCCGGCAGCCACACCGAGCAGGTACGGATCGACGAGCGGATTGCGAAAGACGCCCTGGTAGGTCGCTCCTGCGAGCGACAGCATCCCGCCGACGACTGCCGCGAGCACCACGCGCGGCATGCGGATCTCCCACAGGATCGACTCCTCCGTCCTCGAGAGCGACGACGTGATTCCCGGTATGCGCAGGCGTTCCCCAAGTGAGCTCGAGATTCCCTCGAGACCGAGGTCGATCGGCCCCACGGCCACGCCGATCGCGATCGACCCGAGGAGGAACGCCACCGCCGCGCCTGCCCACACCGGAGCGATGCCGCGGGGGCGGACCGCGGTGGCCCGGACGGCGGTGGCGTTCATCGGAATTACAGGCGGGCGAGCGCGGACGACATCGCCCGGAAGAAGCTCACGAGCCGCGGCCCCCAGCGCGACGCGATCGAGTCGTCGATGCGGACGATCGACCCCGTGCGGACGGCGCTGATGCGATCCCAGCCCGGCCGCGAGGCGACGGTCGACGGCTTCTGGCCACAGCAAACGGTGTCGGCGAGAACGATCAGGTCGGGGCTGGCCGAGACGATGTACTCCGCCGAGAGCTGCGGAAAGCCCGTCCCCGCGGAGTCGGCCGCGTCCGCGATGTTCTCGAGGCCGAGCGTCGCGTAGACCTTCCCCACGAACGACTTCGTCGAGGCCGAATAGAAGTCCGGGCTGATCTCGTGGTAGACGGAGAGGCCGCTCGCGCGAGATCGTGACGCCTTGACGATCTTGCCGATCTTCGACTTCATCCCGCCGATCACGCGGGCGGCGGCCGGTTCGCGGCCGGTCACCATCCCGAGCTGGCGGATCTGCTGGTAGGCGCCTTTGAAGCTCGTCGCCGGAGCGTGCAGGATCACCGGGATTCCGAGCCGGTCGAGCGCGCTCACGAGCGCTTTCGGGTCGTATGAGGCGACCACGAGATCCGGGCGATACGCGACGATCGCCTCGACGTTCGGCGTGAAGCCGGACAGCGTCGTCTTCGGCGCGGTCTTCGGGTAGTCGGACTGATCGTCGACGGCAACGACCTGCGAGCCGGCGCCGATCGCGAAGAGCGACTCGGTCGCCGTCGGGGAGAGCGAGACGATACGCGCGGGTCTCTTCCGGATCGTGACCTTGCCGGCGGCGGTGGTGATCGTGACCGGGAACGAGGCCGCTGACGTGTTCCTTGTAACAGTCTGTTGCAAGGCAGGCTGGCCGGCGGTGGCTCCGGAGACGAGTACGAGGAGCGCCGCCATGAGCGCTGCTGCGGCGAAGATGGACGTGCGAAGCACTGAATCCTCCCTTCCGCGAGGGGTTCGGTTATGTCGGAGGCGCGGCAGGTCTTCTGACTCGGGGCTCCCTCCCCCGCCGCCTTCCCAGCCTGTGCGGCCAGTGGCGTCGTGGCGGGTGAGCAACTCCCCTTACAGCGGCGGGACCGTCCCGGACTCGCACCGGGTTCCCTCACCGTGCTCCTCTTGATCGAGGCCGAGCCTATCATCGGACGGTGTCCGGGTCATTCGCGCGCCTGTGGCTCCCGGTCGTCGCCTGGGCGAGCGTGATCTTCGCGTTCTCGTCGGTTCCGGATCTCGGGACCGGGCTTGGCGGCTGGGATCTCGTCCTGCGCAAGCTTGCGCATGCGGCCGAGTTCGGCGTGCTCGGAGCGTTGCTCCTGCGCGCGCTCGATCGAGTAGTGGCCGCGTTCGCGCTGGGGGCCCTCTATGCGGTGAGCGACGAGCTGCACCAGATGGTCGTTCCTGGACGCGTGGGCGCGCCGCTCGACGTGGCGATCGACATTGTCGGGGTCGCGTGCGGCCTCCTGCTCTGGCAGGGGGTCACCCGCAAGCGGCGTATGGCTTCATGACCGTCGGGGTGGCGATCGACCTCGACGGCGCGCTCGGCGACACACGAGGGCTCTGGAACGACTGGGTCATCTCCGCGTCAGATCTTCTCGGCGTCGATGCGAGCGCTCTGCCGCTCGACCGAGGCGAGGCGGCAGCGGAGCTCGATGAGCGGGGCGGTGGCAACTGGCGCGTCCTGCTCGAGCGATTCGCCGAGGAGCGGGCAGCCGTGTACGTACGACGCAATGCCCAGACGAGTGCGGCTCTGAGGGCGCTCGCGGCCACGGGTCGTGAGCTGGGGGTGTTCACCGACGCTCCCGAGCCGTTGGCGAGGGTGGCGCTCGAGCAACTGGGAGCGAGTCGTCGACTGGTAGCGGTGGAGGCGGGTGCCGGCGCGCTCGACCGGCTCCTAGAGCGACTGGGGGCCGACGCAGTCGTCGTCAGAAGTCGCGCCGAGCTCCTCGAGCAGGGCGCTGCGTAGAATCGAGGCATGGAGCAGAGAGACGTGGGAGACCGGCAGCTGGACGCGTTGCTCGAGCGCCTGGATCGGATCGCGGAGGAGCTCGAGCGCTTGAACAGGACGACCGCGCAGCAGGAGGGCTTCCTGCTGCTGGCGGGCGAGCTTCGCCAGCTCAACGAGTCGCTGAACGCTCTCGCGTACGCGGCGCTCGGGCAGACGCCCCCGCGTGTGCGCCGCCGGACCGGCTAGCGCTCTCTCTGACTACGTCAGCCGATAGATGACGCCGTCTTGCGCGGTGGCGTAGAGCTCGCCGTTCGAGCCCTCGCCAAACGAGGTCAGCCCCTGGATGCGGAAGGGCTCGCGGCGCACGTCTCGCGCGGCGCCCGTGCGGACCTCCAGGCTCCAGACGATCCCGCTGCAGTAGTCGCCGAAGATGTAGCGGCCCCGTTCGGCCGGCCGCGCCGAGCCCCGATAGACGTAGCCACCGATGACGCTGCAGTTGCCCTCGCTGCGCCCGTACTCGTACAGCGGAAAGACGAGCTTGCCCGCTCTCGGCTGGCCGTCCTCGAAGCGCCGGGAGCCTTCGTAGAGATCCCAGCCGTAGTTCTCGAGCCCAGGGCTCCGACGAGGCGTGAAGTCGACCTCCTCGATCTCCCCTTGGCCGACGTCGCCGAGATAGAGATCGCCGGTCGCGCGGTCGAAGGAGAACCGCCAGGCGTTTCGGAGACCAAGTCCCGCGATATTCCAGTCGGCGCCCGGCTTCGAGACATCGAGGCGGAGCAGCTTGCCGAACAACGTGTCCAGGTTCTGCGCCCGGTCCTCGGGGTCGCCTCCGGATCCCCCGTCGCCGACCGTCGTATACAGCATGCCGTCCTTGCCGAACGCAAGTTGGCCGCCGTTGTGATTCGAGTACGGGTCGGGCACGGAGAGGAGCACCTTCCGGCTCGACCGAACAGCCGCTCGTTCGTTCGAGCGGTAGCGGACGACGGTGTTTCGGCCCTGGCGGGAGGTGTACGCCACGTAGAGAAGCCTGTTCCGTGCGTATTCCGGGTGGAACGCGAGCCCGAGGAGGCCCTGCTCGCCACCGAACGCGACGTCGCGCCGAACATCCATGAACACTGTGCGCTTGCCCGCTCGCACGCGTAGGACGCGGCCGGGTTGCTCGACCACATAGAGGGTCTTCGGCTCGCCCGGGGCGTGCGTCACGAGAACCAGCGCCTCGAACCCGCGTGCGAACGGCTTCAGCTGGAAGGCGCTCACCGCGGCCGGCCCCTGCTCGCGCGCGGCGCCGCAACCCGCAAGCGCGGCGAGGCTGGCCAGGAGAGCGCAGAACACGAAGAGACGCACCGATTCAAGGTAGCTGCCCCCGCCCGGTCACCGGAGTACGCTTCGCGCTCGAGAGATGCGGATCTTCCTCATCGGAGCGGGCCAGGTCGGCTTCGCGGTCGTCGAAGCGCTCCACACGGATCACGAGATCACGGTTCTCGACACCGAGCCCTCGCGACTGGCCGCGCTCGCCGAGCGCTACGACGTCGCGACGGTCGAGGGTGATGGGACGAGCAGGCGCGTTCTGGCCGCGGCGGGGGTGCAGAACGCCGACCTCGTGATCGCTTGCACCTCCCGGGACGAGGTCAATCTCGTCGCCGGCATGTTCGCGCGTCGCGAGGCCCGAAACGCCACAACCGTGATCCGCACGTCCAACGTGGAGTACGTGGAGCTCTGGCGCGTGGGGCAGCTCGACGTCGACTTCGTCGTCTGCTCCGAGCTGGAGACGGCCCATGCGATCAGCCGGATCATCGGCGTCCCCGCCGCTCGTCAGACCGACATCTTCGCGGAGGGGCAGGTGCAGATCGTCGAGTTCGACGTCGAGGAGCGCGCGTCCGAGGACGTGCTCGGGATTCCGCTCCGAGATGCGAAAATCCCGCGCGATTCGAAGGTCGCCGCGGTCATCCGCGGTGACCAGATGCTGCTCCCGGGCGGGAATGAGGTCATTCGCGCAGGAGACCGAATCGTCGTCATCGGCTCGCCGGAGGCCGCGCAAGCCTGGAGCGCGCTCCTCGCCCCGGAGGGGGCAGCGGTCCGCGACGTCGTTATCTACGGCGCCGGGCGCGTCGGCTCGGCGATCGCCCGCGTTCTCCTCGAGCAGGGCATCCGGGTGCGGATGATAGAGGCGTCTCCGGAGATAGCGCGCGCGGTTGCCGAAGCGCTGCCCGACGCGCGTGTATACAACGCGACCGGAGTCGATCCCGACTTCCTCGAGCGCGAGCGGATCGGGCAGACGAACGCGGCGATCTTCGCCATGCGCGACGACGCGAAGAATCTCTACGCGGCGTCACTTGGGGAGGTCCACGGCGTCAAGTTCACGATCGGCATCGCGCACGAGCCGGTGTCGACGGAGGCATTCGAGCACGCCGGAATCGACGTCTCGGTGAACCCGCGCGCGGTGACAGCCGAGGAGATCATCCGCTTCGCGCACGACCCGAGGACGAAGCAGGTGGCGCTGCTCGAAGGCAACCGCTACGAGGTGATCGACGTCACCTTGCGCGACACCAGTGAGTACATCGGGAAGTCGTTCAAGGAGATGCCCGTGCGCGGTGCGCTCATCGGCGCAGTCGTCCGGAACGGCTCTGCGATCTTCCCGCACGGCAGCGATGTGCTCCAGGCCGGGGACCGCGTGATCGTCTTCACCCAGGCGGCGGACGCGCCCCGGGTCGTCAACGCGCTGTGAAGACCGGCGACGCGGTCAGGCGCGCGATCCAGCCGCGGCGGAAGGCAGCGGTCGACCTCAAGGCGACAGCCAATCTCGTCGGCATTCTCGGGAAATA
>JACCTK010000291.1 GCA_013812465.1 Actinomycetota bacterium | reverse complement strand
CGTTCCGAAGACGACGCTGGCCTCGCCGGAAGTGAGTGGGCCAAGGAGCGGCGCGAGATCTGCAGCCCGGTATTCCAGGTCGGCGTCGAAGATCGCGGAGAACTCGCAGCTCGCAAGTCCCAGGGCTGTGCGCACCGCGGCGCCCTTTCCCTGATTCTCGCGGTGAAACACGATCCTGAGTTCCGCGGGCCAGGTTTCCGACTCGAGCAGCTCACGCGTCCCGTCGGTCGAGCCGTCGTCGACGACGATGAGCTCACGGTTCGAGACGGGAAGCTCGGCGCTGAGAGCGTCTTCGATCGCCGCCTCGATCGTCGTCCGTTCGTTGAACACGGGCATTAAGATCGAGAGACCGGGTGACATCACTTCAAATCTTGCCCACGTGAGCGGACCGAAGCATCGACGAGCGGAGTCCGTCCTCGCCCACGCCACGAGTTCTCGTGGCGGTGCGATATCTGAACGTCCTCGAGGCCGCTCTCATGGAACCATTTCTCGAGCTCTGAGCCCGTGATGTATGCCGCAGTTGGCGCGACGAGCTGGTCGAAGACGATCCCGTAGTTCTGACGGAAGCTGAAATCCGCGACGCTCGTCAGGTAGTCGTCGAGCGGGAGCCTGCGGCCCACGGCCGTTCCGTGGAGCGGGCGGTAGACGACTTTCGCCACGCCGTGGAACCAGAGCGCCAGCGGCCAGGCGAGCCCGCGAAGCACGGACGGCGGCATCCTGGTCGACAGCCGGCGGACAGGCTCGACGATGTTCCGGACTAAGCCGTTGTTCTCGAACCCGTACACCCACACGGCGATCGTTCCACCGGGTCGAACGTAGTCGACCAGGGATCGGAATCCTGCGTACGGATCGGGTAGATGATGCAGAACTCCGATCGAATAGATGAAATCGAAGCCGCCCCCTTGCGCGGCCGTACGGAACGGCGGATGCAGGAGATCGCCCTGGACGACGTGGACGTTGTCGAGCGGCTGGAGGTTGAGCCGCGCGGTCTCGACGGCGACGCTCAGGTCCAGCGCCACCACCTCGTCAGCGCCGTACGAAGCCGCATAGTGCGCATGACGTCCGATTCCGCAGCCCGCGTCGAGCACGCGCTTTCCTTGGAAGAACTCAGGCCCGATCGGATGGAGCCAATCCAGAAACTGCGCTTCGAACTCGGGATGCATCTCGACGAAGTGCTGCCACTGCCAGCCGAATGCCGACGCGGTCTTGCGCTGCTGATCCTCGAGGTCCTGCGGAACGAGGCGCGGGATTCCGTTGCGGATCGGCCAGCGATGGTCGCAGCCGACGCAGACCAGCTCGCCTGTCTCCACGTCCCCCGACGCCTCGTCGCCTTGCAGGACGAGGGGATCGGAGGAGACGGGGCAGCGGAGGTCCTCGAGGAGTGTCCGCTTCACGCGGCGCCTCGCTCCTCGACCCGGGCTTTATCGAAAAGGTTCGGACGCTCGAGCCAGCGGCGATGCCAGAGCTGGAAGACGAAGAGCGTCCAGAGTGGCTTTCGGTGGTCGCTGCGACCGCTCATGTGCTCGGAGACGTAACGCTCGACAACAGCAGGCTCGAAGATTCCCTGCTCCCTGACTCGGCCGGGGGAGAGCTCGTCTTGCAACGCCTCGCGCAGCCCTCCTTTCAGCCAGTCAGCGATCGGAATGCCGAACCCCTTCTTGGGCCGGTCGGCGATGCCCGGCGGCAGGATGCCCGCCATCGCGCGCTTCAGCAGATGCTTGGTCTCGAGGCGTCGGAGCTTGAGCCGAGCAGGCACGCGCCCGAGGAACTCGACCAGATCGACGTCGAGGAACGGCGCTCGCACTTCGAGTGAGCACGCCATGCTAGCCCGATCGATCTTCACCAGGATGTCGTCCTGGAGATAGGTCTTGGCATAGACGTAGAGCAGCCGTTCCACCCGGTCTGTCGTCGGAGCGTTCTCGAAAGCGCTGTGCTGTTCCCCGAACGGATCCGCCGGGCGGCTCGTGAGCAGCGTCTCCTGCTCGGCCGGCGTGAACGAGCCCAGCCAGGTCGCGTGCCGCTCCGATGTGGGTGACCCCGCGCCGCGTAAGAAGCGCTTGAGCTTGAAGTCAACGCTGAAGTTCTTGGTCGAGACGGGCATGCGGTCCGCGAGCGGGATGACGATCCGCTCGTTGAGCACGCGCGGCAGGGGGTACAGGGTGGCGAAACGATCAGCCGGGAAGGTCGGATAGCCGGCGAGGAGCTCGTCGCTTCCGTCCCCGCCGAGGGCAACCGTGACCGACTCGCGGGTGTGGCGCGAGAGGAGGTACGTGGGAAGGATCGACGGGTCCGCAAACGGCTCGTCCAGGAACTCCGTGACCGTCGGGAGCAGATCGACCATCGCGCCTTGTGTGAGCACCGTTTCGTGGTGGTCGGTGCCGAAGTGGTCGGCAACGCGTCGCGCGTAGGTGGACTCGTCGAAGCTGGAGTCTTCGAAGCCGATCGAGAAGGTCTTGACGGCGCCGGCCGGAAGTGCCTCGGACATCATCGCGACAACCGAGCTCGAGTCGATCCCGCCGCTCAGAAAGGCGCCGAGAGGCACGTCGCTGACGAGCCGGCGGCGGACCGCTTCGCGAAACAGGTCTCGGAACTCCTCGACGTAGTCCTCGTCCGAGCGGTTGTCGCCGTCACTCGCGAACGAGAGGTCCCAGTACTGCTCGACCGACGTCCGTCCCTCGTGCCAGAGCAGATAGTGGCCTCCCGGGAGCTTCGAGACCCCATCGAAGATCGCGCGTGGGGTGGGCACGTACTCGAGCGCGAGGTAACGCGAGAGACTCGGGAAGTCGAGCTCGCGGGGACAGCGAGGATGTTGCAGCAGCGCCTTCAGCTCCGAGCCGAAGAGCAGAGCGTCTCCGAGGTCGGCGTAGTACAGCGGCTTCTTCCCGAATCGGTCGCGGGCGAGGAGCAGCCTACGATCCTTCTCGTCCCAGAGCGCGAACGCGAACATGCCGTTGAGCCGCTCGACGCAGCGCGCACCGAGCTCCTCGTAGAGATGAACGATCACCTCGGTGTCGCTGTTCGTCGCGAACCTGTGGCCCCGCCCGATGAGCTCTGCGCGCAACTCGCGGTAGTTGTAGATCTCACCGTTCAGGATGACCTGCAACGAGCCATCCTCGTTGCCGATCGGCTGGTTGCCGGTGTCGAGGTCGATGATCGACAAGCGGCGAAAGCCGAGGCCAACGGCGCTACCGTCCTCGTACTCGGCGATGTGAAATCCATCGTCGTCCGGGCCGCGGTGCTCGAGTACTCGAGTCATCCGCG
>JACCTK010000284.1 GCA_013812465.1 Actinomycetota bacterium | reverse complement strand
CGGCGAGGTGAAGCAGGGCGACCTCGTCTGCGTCGTGGGCCTGGGCGCAGTCGGGTTGATGGCCGTGATGGTCGCACTCGACGTCGGCGCGACCGTGTTCGCAGTGGACGGAGTAGAGGCACGAAGGAAGCTCGCGGAGAGGCTAGGAGCACGGGCTTTCGAGCCGCGGGAGGTGGGCGAGGCCGTCGCCGGGGCGACCGACGGGCTGGGGGCCGACGTCGTGGTCGAGGCAGCCGGGACGCCGGGAGCACTCGACGCGGCACTGCTGCTCTGCCGCGGCCGCGGCGTCGTCTCGGTCGTCGGGGCGCACTTCGAGCCCGACTACCCACTGAACAACGCCCTCATGTTCGAGCGCGAGCTGACGCTGCGCTTCTCAATCGGCGACTCGTTGGCCCACCGGGAGCGTCTCATCTCGATGATCTCGGAGGGGCGGCTCGATCCCGCTGCGGTCGTCACACACCGGATGGCGCTGGACGATGCGGTGGAGGCGTACCGGCTGTTCGACAGCCGCGAGGCGACCAAGGTCGTCATGACCCCGTGAGGCGCAGCGCGCTCCTGCTCGCGCTGGCCTTGCTGCTCCTGCTGGCCGCGTGCGGTAGCTCGCAACCGACCTCCGTCGCTGCGACGACCGGCGCTGTCAGAGCTGCGCTCGAGGATCGGCTCCTTGCAAGGAAGCTCTCCTACCGCTGGGTCGTCTGCGTGCGAACGAAACGGTCGTTCGCCGGAAATTCGATCTTTCGCTGCAACGTCAACTTCGGCGAGCCGCACATCGTCCGTTACTGCGCGACTCTCGAGGACGGGCAGTTCGTCACGAACCGCGAGCAGCCAGAGATGCGGTGCGGACGCGACGCAGCCTAGTCACCGTCGCTGACGCAGTGAGCCCATTTCCTTGCCGCCATATCCGCTTGATCGAGACTCCGGCGCACGCTCGGGACGGCGAGCCGCCACGCAGAGCTTCACGCTTCGTTGAAGCGCAATCGGATGATGGTGCTCCTACTTGATGGCCTTATTCCGCACCCGCGCCAGATTCGCTGGCTGATTAAACCTGGCGAGGGCCATCAGGAGGTCGGGAGATCTCGCCGACCATCTGGCCCACATCCTTCTCCTTGGCTTCGAGGGCGATGTCGGCTTGAGACACGATGCCCACAAGTCGATTGTCTTCGTCCACCACGGGTAGACGCCTGACCTGATGTTCAGCCATCAGCTCGCGAGCGTTGGAGAGATCATCGTCGGGGCCCACGGTGACGACCTCGGGGGAGAAGATCTCCCTGACAGGCATTCCGCTTGGATCCTTTCCCTTGGCGACTGCTCGGATCACGATGTCGCGATCGGTGACCATCCCGCTCAGTCGTTCGCCTTCTAGGACCGGAACGGCGCCGATGTCATCGGCTTCCATCACCTCCGCCACTTGGCGAACCGACGTATCCGGCGTCACGCACCGGGGGCGTTCTGTCATTGCTTCCCGCACCTTCGTTCCCATACCTGCCTCCTTACGAGTCGGGGACGATACGGTCAACGCGTACCCGCAGTGCCCGTCTTTGACACCCCGGACCCCGTGTTCCTCAGTATGGCCCCTGGCCCGCAAGGCCCGAGCGACTCCAGGTTCAAATGGATGTCTCCGCGTGATTGACCCACCGCGATTGTCTCGGTGAAAGGAGAGGTGACAGACACACCAGCTGCGAAGTCACGACTTGACCCGGCCGTTGAGCCTTGTTGAATTTCGCCCCCGGCTGGGTACGGTGAGACACAGGGGAAGCAAGAACTAGGGGAGGATGATGACTGGGGAAAGAGTGTCCGCGCCTTCGTGCGGACTCGCCAAGCGTGGGTCGAATCGGGACATTGCAGCCCCGTTGATCGGAGGCACGCTCCTCGCATACGCCTGCGCTGGGTACGGCGTCTACGCCCTGTTCTCGGCGATCCTGTGACAAGAAGAGGCGCGACGAGTTTCGAAGTCCGGTCGGGCGGCCGCCTCATCTCGCGCCAAGAGGCAAGCACGGCGCAGGAGGCGGTTCTCCATTACGTACGCTCGCTCGGTTCTCGGGAGGACGAGATCAGGCGAGTCGCACCCGACGCTATTGCGTGGAGAGGCGCGATTTTCGGCGCCGCGCCTGCGAGTATCGAGCCGTCCGACGACGACGCCCCCTGACGGTACGCCCGGCGCCCGCCCCATGGGCCGAACGGGTTGAGCCCGACGGGTTCGCTCCTCCATGACGAGGAGCGCGCTTCCGTTGATCTATCACGACTCGTGCGCGAGCTCGACGAAGCGACAGACCGCGTTCACCAGCCGCATCTGCTCGACCGACTTGCAGTCGGCGTCGAGCAGGCGCGGGGCGCACACGAGCACGACGCGGCACTGGGCTCGCAAGGTCGACGTTGACGCGGTGGCGGTCGAAGGCGAAGCCGATGCCGCGAGGGGCGTCCTCCGCGGTCGAGCTGGCCATCGAGACGAAGACGACCGGCGCCTCCTGCCCCTGGAACTTGTCCACCGTCCCCACGCGGACGCCCGCGGGTAGGCGCTGGCGCATCTTGTGCGCCTCGTCGACGACGATGAGATCCCAGTCGGTCTGCTCGAGCTTCGCCTGCACGTCATCGTTACGGGAGAGCTGGTCGAGGCGGGCGATGACGAGGTTCTTCTCGGCGAAGGGGTTTCCGCTTCGGGACGCCTCGATCGAGTCGCGGGTGATGATGTCGAACTCGAGTCCGAGCTTCTGGGCGAGCTCGTCCTGCCACTGCTCCACGAGGCTCCCCGGCGGAACGATCAGGCAGCGGCTGACATCACCCCTGACCATGAGCTCCTTGATGAGGAGCCCGGCCATGATGGTCTTGCCCGCACCCGGATCGTCCGCGAGCAGGAAGCGAAGCGGCTGGCGCGGGAGCACTCCCCGTAGACGGCACGAATCTGGTGCGGGAGTGCGTCGAGGTTCGACGTGTGGACCGCGAGGTAGGGGTCGAAGAGGTAGGCAAGGCGGATGCGGAGCGCCTCGGAGACGAGCCGGAAGAGGTTCCCATCCGCGTCTCCGACAGCGAAGTGTCCACGCGCTCCATCCAACGATCGCCGGAGCTCAAATGCCTCTTGTGATGCTCGCACGGCTCTCCTCGGCTCTCGCCCGGGCACGAGCAATACCCCTCGCCGGGTAGGCCGCAGGCGACGAGCTCCCTATCCGGGCTGAGTGAGCGCCCTACGGTGCGCCGGCGCCGTGCTTAGGAGCGTCTACCGGCTTCTTTTCGAGCCCCAACCACTTGCGGATCTTCACGGCCAAGCTGCTCATGAGATGATCCTACGGCCCGCGCAGTCGTTTCGCCAACCGAATCGCCAAACCCTCCTAGTGACGCTTGTCGCGGGGGCGGGAACGGGTCCTTGGCCGGGCGCAGCGTGTCTTTGTCCGCGGATCTGTCCCCGGTCGTGGATAACGACTTCACCACCGCCGAGGTTCTGGACGATCTCCTTGGCGCGCGCTACTCGGCGTCCCTCTGCGTGTCGTGATGCGAGCTTGCGCGATCACGGGTGGCCCGGCGGTCTCAGCGCCCAGCGCGGGCCGCATACTCCTGCGCGGGGGCGAGCAGCTCCTCGTACAGTGACGCCAGGCCCCGGGCGATCGTCGGCCAAGCGTAGCGGCGGCTCTCGGCGTAGGCCCGCC
>JACCTK010000264.1 GCA_013812465.1 Actinomycetota bacterium | reverse complement strand
TTTTCGCTTTATAGGGGCGGGCTTGCCGCGCCCGCGTCCTGCGCGCCTCCGCCTACACTGATTTCGATGGTTTCGACCGAGTCGATGTCGGTGGGATTGCGGCCTCGCGCGTTTGTTCGCGTCGCTGGACCGCAAGCCGAGGACTACCTCCAGCGGATGGTGTCGAACGACGTCGCTGCACTCACTCCCGGCGACGTTTGCGACGCTCTTCTGCTCACGCCGAAGGCTCGCGTGATCGCCCCGCTTCGGATCGTGCGCCGAAGCTCCGACGACTTTCTGCTTCTCACTGAGGCCGAACTAGGGGAGACGGTGCGCGATCATCTCCTCCGGTTCCGCTTTGCGGCCCGCGCCGAGATCGAATCCGAGGAGCACGAGTCGTACCTCGCGTTCGGTGACGTCGCGCCGGACGCCTCGCTCATTCTTCCGCTCGACGATTACGGACGGCCCGCGTGGGAGGTTGTCGGCGCTGCGCCGCCGGACAGCGTCGAGCGCATCGACGAGGCCGAGCTCGAGCGGATGCGCATCGAAGCGGGGACGCCCCGGTACGGCCAGGAAATCGACGAACGCGTACTCCCCGCCGAGGCCGGGCTCGTCGAGCGCGCGGTGAGCCTGACCAAAGGCTGCTATCCCGGGCAGGAGCCGATCGCTCGCCTCCACTACCGTGGCCACGCGAACCGGGCGCTTCGCGTTCTCGCAATCGAAGGCGACAAGCTCCCCGACCCGGACGCGGAGATCCGCCGGGGGGACAAGGTCGTAGGCCGCGTGACGAGCTCAGCGCGCTCGAACGGCGGCGTCGTCGCCCTCGGGTACGTCCGCGTAGAAGTTCCGCTCGACGCCGAGCTCGCCGTCGGGAGCGGAAGAGCCCGCTCGCTACACTAGTTCCGTCGGCGCCCGTAGCTCAGGGGATAGAGCGCTGCCCTGCGGAGGCAGAGGTCGCATGTTCGAATCATGCCGGGCGCATCTCTGGCAAAGCCTGCACAGGCCTCCTTTTCACCACTGAGTCAGCCGCGGTCGTCAGTTGGCTGTGTCCAAAATATGTCCGTCAGCTGAAGAAATCCGAGCGTCGAAGGTGTCCAAGAGCCCAGCTCGTAGTCGTCGGCATCCGGTGCGAGGTGGCCGTAGGTCTGGTCGATCATCTGGAGCGAGGTCCCCATCCGGCGCGCGAGCGCGAACAGCGAGACTCCGGCCGCGATCGAGAACGTGGCGTAGGTGTGCCTCAGGTCGTAGGGCCGGCGATACTCGAGGCCCGCCGCGCGAAGAGCGGCCTTCCAGTGCCGTGCGCGCAGGTTGTGGAGGTCAAGGTAGCCGCCGCGCGTGCCAGGGAAGACCAAGGGAGTGTCGACCCGAGGCGGCATGGCGTCCAAGACCTCCAGCACACGCCGGCGGAGCGGAACTCGACGTCGTAACCGGTTCGTCTTGGGGTGCTCTCTGACGCTGCCGTTCGTGTAGACGCGCTGGACGTTGACGATGCACCGGTCGCGGTCGACGTCGCGGCGCTCGAGCGCGATCCACTCCTCCGGCCGCAAGCCGGTACCCGCTGCGAATGCGGGAATCGCTCTGTAGCGCGGAGGGAGCTCGGCGGCGACGGCCTCGATCTCGGGCCAGGAGAAGATCTTCATCTCGCTGTGCTTCGGCGCAGGGTTCGGAATCAACGCGGCGGGGTTCTCGTGGATGTAGCGGCAGCGGACGCCGTACCTCAGCACCTGTCGGAGCGCGCGATGGATGTAGTGCGCAGAGCCGGCGGGGAGCCGCTTCCGCCAAGCGCCGATCTCGGCCGGTCTCAATCTGTCGATCCGCGTCGTCCCGAACGCGTCGACGGCATGTTGAAGCCGATAGCGGAGAGTCTCGATCGTGATCTCCTCGGCGACGTGCTGCTCGAGGTACTCCGCGACGAGCGCCGCCAAACTAGGAGCGTCCAGTCGGCCGTCCCCGCGCGAAAGGTGCCCGAGAGCCTCGGTGAGGGCAGCGCGCGCCTCACCCTTCGTCCGAAACCCACCCTTCTGTGGTCGCCTTCCATCCGGGAGCCGGTACCGATAGGCCCAGCTCCGTCCGAGCTTGTACACCTGTCCGTCCTGCATTGACGCTCAACTCCTTCAGGCTTGGTGAAGCTGACGCTTCAGCGTAGGACCGACGCGGCATCGCTGCAAGAATCCCTCCCAGTCCGACCAGAGGAAACGCACCGGGCCGCCCTTCCTGCCGAAAGCGGTAGCCGGGAACGTCGCCTGCCTCGAAGCGATCGGAGGACCCAGTCCGCGGAGAACCCCAGTCGTTCGGCAATCTCGCTCGCGGTGAGGAGTCGGTCATTGCTCGTAGGCTCATTCACGCTTCGTGAAGCGTATCTGCTTCACAAGACGACATCAACTCACGCGGTTAGACTTCCTTGCATGCGAAGTGGCTGGTTGATTCGGGAGGCGCGGTTGCGGGCCGGGTTGACGCAGACCGAGCTGGCGGA
>JACCTK010000254.1 GCA_013812465.1 Actinomycetota bacterium | reverse complement strand
ACGATCACGAAGCTGCACCACCAGGGCGCGCGCCTCGAGCCCGAGCCTGATAGAGAGACCGACACGTGAGCCGCGACGGCGACATCGACATCGACGACTCGAGCGAGAACGTCCTCTCGGAGTGGCCGCGCGCGGTGGGCCGGCCGAACGACGAGCCGGAAGCCGGAGGTCAGGCGACGGGCGGTCCCGGACGCCGGGACGAGACCGAGGCGTGGTCGATCGCGGCGCCCGCCTACGAGGGGGAGGCCAAGCACGAGACGGATCCGGAGCTGCTCGAGCCCGATTCGAACGAGCCCGAGTCGGACGAGCAGGAGCCGGAGCTGTTCGGGCTCGACTCCGAGCCGCCCGATCCGGAGCCCGGCGCTGAGGGCGGCGCCGCGATCGCGGTAGCGCCGTCACTCGAGCACGCCGCCGGCGACCTCGAGATCCCCGAGGGCTACGCGGTTCTCGAGGGCGTTGCCGACGGCGGCCGGCGAGGGGTGGGGATCGTCGTCTCGCGCTTCAACGGCAACGTCACGTCGCGTCTTCTCGACCGTGCGCTCGAGGAGCTCGAGACGGCGGGCGTGCGCCGCGACGCGATCACGATCATGGTCGTTCCTGGGGCGTTCGAGCTCCCGGTCGCCGCCACGGCGCTCGCCAAGACCCGCCGATTTGCCTGCATCGTCGCCCTCGGCTGCGTCATTCGCGGAGACACTCCGCACTTCGACTATGTCGCGAGCGAGGCCGCGAGCGGGCTCCAGCTCGCCGCGCTCGAGACGGGCGTGCCCGTCTCGTTCGGCCTCCTCACGCTCGATCGAGTCGAGCAGGCCGAGCCGCGCGTCGAGAAGGGCGCGGAGGCCGTGCGGAGCGCGCTCGAGATGGCAGACGTATTCTCGCATCTGCGAGCGGCCGCGTCCAGGTAGACGCCGGGCATGCCCGGCCCCTACGACGATACGGCAGCCGACGACACCGCTTCACCCGGTACCATGCTCGGCCGCATGTCCAAGGTCTGCGCGATCTGTGGGAAGAAGCCGGGTTTCGGGAACAACCGGAGTCACTCGATGGTGGCCACGCGCCGCCGCTTCAATCCCAACCTCCAGCGCGTCCGGGTGCTGCTCGAGGGCCGCGCGACGCGCGCTTATGTCTGCACGCGCTGCCTCAAGGCCGGCAAAGTCCAAAAAGCGCTCTAGCGCGGTTCGCCTCGCCCGCGTTCGTCGGCGGACGTGGAGGGCGAGGCCGCCCCTCCGAACTGGTTCCCACTAAGCTCGCGCCGTGGAACGCGGCCACCACGTCCTCGCGTCGACCGAGCTCGGCCAGGTCGTCGTCTCCGAGGCGGCGGTCGCGCAGATCGTCCGCTACTCGGCCGCGGAGAGCTACGGCGTCGTAGCTCTCGTCGGGCAGGGCTTCCGGTCACGCCTGTGGGGCGCCAAGAAGGGTGTCGACGTGCAAAGGCGTGAGGACGGGCTCGCGATCGAGCTTCGGGTGGTCGTCGAGCGCGGCCTCAAGCTCGCCGAGGTCGCCACGGCCGTGCGCGCTCGCGTGTTGTACGAGCTCGAGCGGATGATCGGGCTGCCGGTCGCGGCGCTCGAAGTCCACATCGACAAGGTTCGCGGGCGTTAGGGGCCTGTCCGGAAAGTGGCTCAGGGCACCTGGCATATGCGACGCACCGCGATGCGGCGTCCTCAGTCGTGCCGATATGCCTGCATATCGGCACTCCCTGCGTCCTTGCCTCCCGGCACCTCTCATATGCCATCCACCGTGACCACTTCCCGGACAGGCCCCTAATGCAGCTCGAGATCGTGCGCGAAGTCACCCGTGCGGCGCTCCAGAACCTCGAGGCGCATCGACAGCGCATCGACGACCTGAACGTGTACCCGGTGCCCGACGGCGACACGGGCACCAATCTCGTGCTGACGTTGCGCTCGATCGTCGAGACACTCGACCGCTCGACCGCGGAGGGGAGCGAAGCCGTCGCGAAGGAGCTATCGCGCGCGGCGCTGATGGGCGCACGAGGAAACTCGGGTGTGATCTTCTCCCAGATCGTTCGCGGCTTCGTCGACGTGCTCGCCCGATCCGATGACGTGAGCACTCCCCGCCTTCGCCGTGCGTTTCGCGGCGCCAGCGATGCCGCTTATCGGGCCGTCAAGCGCCCCGTCGAGGGAACGATGCTCACCGTCATCCGCGAGATGGCCGAGGAGGGGGAGCGGAAAGAGAACCGGCGCCTTTCGCCCCCGATGCTCCTGGCGGCGGTGCTTGCCCGCGGGGAGGACGCGGTCGCCCGCACGCCCGAGATGCTGGACGTCCTTCGCGATGCCGGAGTGGTGGACGCGGGAGGAGCCGGGCTTGTCGAGATCACGCGGGGGCTCGCGCTCGGTATGGCCGGCGAGGCGCTCCCGGATGCGCCGGTCGCAAGCGAGGCGCCGGGGTTCGACGCGATTCACTTGGAGCTGTCGGCCTACCGGTATTGCACGGTGTTCGTCGTCGAAGGGGAGAGACTCGACCAGATCGCCCTGGAGAGCGCGCTCGAGCCGCTCGGGGACTCTCTCCTCGTGGTTGGCGACGAGACTGCGCTCAAGGTGCACGTTCACACGGACGATCCCGGGCTCGCCCTCTCGGCGGGGATCGCGGTCGGCGCGATCGAAGGCGTCGAGATCGCGAACATGCACGTCCAGACCTCGGAGCGTGAGGACCGTCTCTCCGAAGCCGCCAACCTGAGCCCCCTGCCGGCGCTGACCACGCTCGAGACAGGACTCGTCGCTGTCTGCCCGGGCCTCGGCAACCGCCGGCTCTTCGAGCAATACGGCGCGACAAGAGTTATCGAGGGGGGCCAGACGATGAACCCCTCCGCGGCCGAGATCGTCGAGGCGATCGAGGCGACGCCGGCTGCGGAGGTGATCGTCCTCCCGAACAACTCGAACGTCATCTCGACGGCGGAACAGGCGGCTGGCCTCAGCTCGAAGCCCGTGCGCGTGGTTCCGTCCCGCTCCGTGCAGGCCGGCTTTGCCGCCGTCGCGCGCTACATCCCGACGCTCTCGCCCGAGGAGAACGAGGCCGCAATGCTCGAGGCGCTGGCGTCGGTGGCGACGGGCGAGGTGACCATCGCCTCGCGCGACGCCACGCTCGACGGCATCTCGATCCGCAAGGGCGCCTATCTCGGGCTCGTGAACGACTCCGCAGTCGTCGCCGACGAGGATTTCGATGCGGTTGTCAGAGACGTCGTCGCTCGCGTTCTCGACGGCGAGCGGGAGTGGCTGGCCCTGCTCGCGGGCGAGGATGCGCCACCGCTCGACGAGCTCGTGGCCGCGCTCCGGCACGAGCATCCGGATGTGGAGATCGAGCCACACAATGGCGGACAGCCGCATTACTCCCTGCTCGTGGTCGCGGAGTGAGAACGGAGTTCTTAAGGTGGGAGAGACGATTCGCGTGCTGCTCGTCGAGGACAACGACATCTATCGCGAGTCTCTCGAGTTCCTGCTCGATCGCTACGACGGGCTCGAGGTCGTGGGCGCGGTGGCGCTGGGCGGCGCTGCCGCATCCGCGTGCGCGGCGCTCGAAGCCGACGTCGTGGTGATCGACTACCGGCTTCCCGACGTGGACGGCTCCGAGGTCGCGGCGGAGCTCCGTGAGAGCTGTCCGCGGTCGACGATGGTCTTCCTGAGCGCGTCCGCGGGTCCGCACGAAGTCGCCGCCGCCGAGCGCTCCGGAGTGGCGTTCGTGCGCAAGGACGAGGGCGTTGACGTTCTCGTCGGCGCGGTGCGCGCCGCAGCTGGGAGGATAGGAGCATGAATCTCACCGCCGAGAACACCGCCGTCGTCCTCGATTCGACCTCGGACTATCCGGAGGCGCCCTCCCGCTTCCCCAACATGCGCTTCGTGCCTCTGTACGTGCGCTTCGGCGACGAGACGTTCAAGGACTACACGGAGCTCGGACCTGCCGAGTTCTACTCGAGGCTCCGCACGTCTCCCGAGCTTCCGGCTACGTCGCAGCCGACTCCGCAGGACTTCCTCACGACCTACAAGAGCCTGTCGGGATACGAGCGTATCTACTCGCTGCACGTCTCCGCCAAGCTGTCCGGCACGTTCCAGAGCGCCGAGCTCGCCGCCTCCGAGCTCGGCGGCGATCGGGTGCGTGCGGTGGACTCGAAGACGGCGTCGCTCGCGATCGCCATGCTCGCCCACGCGATCCAGCGGCGTCTCGCGCGCGGCACGACCGATGTCGAATTGGCAGCGTTGATCGAGCGCTTCCAGCGTGACAACACGGTGGTCTTCACTCTCGAGACGCTGGAGTACCTGCAGCGCGGTGGTCGAATCGGCCGGGCTGCGGCGCTGGCGGGCTCGCTCCTGAACGTCCGCCCGATTCTGAGCGTCTCCGACGGCGAGGTCGTCGCCGTAGCACGCGTCCGCGGGCGCAAGAAAGCTGTGGCCGAGTTCGAGCGCCGCTTCGCCGGGGAGACCGAGGATCGCCCGGGGCTCCGAGTCGCGATCGCGCACGGCGACGCGCCCGAGTGGGTCGGCACGCTGAGCGAGCTCGTCTCGCGCGTCCGCCCGAAAGCGGAGCTCGAGTTCACGGCGACGCTGGGCGCGGTCGTCAGCACGCACACCGGCCCCGGCGCGGTCGGCTTCTTCTGGTTCCAGGATGAGTAACGCGCACGCAAGGGGTCAGGCTTCAGCCTGACCCCGGTCTTAGGTGTTCGGCAACCTCACACCGAGGTCAGGCTGAAGCCTGACCCCAGCGCTGACCGGCTCACGGCCTTCGCCGGCCTGCAGGCCCCCGACGCCTGGCCCCGCCCGCGAAGCGTCCCCAGGCCAGAGCGACTCGAGGCGCCTCTCGAAAGCCTGCACGGGGTCGGCCCGGCTCTCGCGGGGCGACTCGCGCGGATCGGCGTCGAGCGAGTCGGCGATCTCCTCTGGCAGCGCCCGAGACGGTATGAGGAACCCGTCCTCGCCAAGAGCATCAGCGAGCTCTTCGGCGACGACGAGACGGTCATCGAAGTCGAGGTGCGAGCCGTCTCCAGCCGCCGGCGCGGGCGCCTGAGGATCCTCACCGCGCGTGTCCGCGACGCGAGCGGCGAGATCAACGCGACGTGGTTCAACCAGCCCTGGCTCGAGCAGCGCCTGGCGCCCGGCACGCGCATTCGGCTGCGAGGACGCGCGAACAAGTTCGGCTTCGCCGTCGCCTCGTACGACCTGGAAGGCGAGGTGGAGACGGCCGACTTCGCGCCGGTGTATCCGGCGAGCGAGGACGTCTCGCAGAAGAAGCTGCGTGAGCTTCGAGCACAGGCGCTCGAGCGAGTGCGCGACGCGGGGGAGCCGCTGCCGGCCGCGCTCCTCGCACGCGAGGGGCTTCCGCTGCGCGCAGACGCGCTCGCCGCGTTGCACCGGCCACGCTCGCTCGACGACGCCGAGACCGGACGTGTGCGGCTTGCTTTCGAGGAGCTGCTCGTGCTGCAGATCGCGCTGGCCCGCACGGCTGCCGCACGGGCGACAGCATCCGCCGATCCTTTGCCTGCGCCGGGCGAGCTGATCGAGCGCTACCGCGGATCCCTCCCGTTCACGCTCACCCAAGATCAGGAGCGGGCGATCGTGGAGATCGATGCCGATCTCGTGCGCTCGACGCCGATGCAGCGCCTCTTGCAGGGCGAGGTCGGGTCCGGGAAGACTGTCGTCGCGCTGTACGCGCTCCTGCGTGCGATCGAGGCCGGCCGTCAAGGAGCCCTCATGGCTCCGACGGAGACGCTCGCCGAGCAGCACTTCCTCACGATCGACGAGCTGTGCGCGCCTCTCGACATCCGCGTCTCCCTGCTCACGAGCTCACTCGGCGCGCGCGAGCACAAGGCCGTTCGCCAGCTGATCGCCTCGGGCGACGCCCCGCTCGTGGTCGGAACGCACGCGCTCATCCAGAAAGAGGTCGACTTCCGTGACCTGGCGGTCGCAGTGGTGGACGAGCAGCACCGCTTCGGGGTGGGGCAGCGGACGGCCCTCGTCGAGGGACGAAGCCCGCACGTTCTTCACCTGACGGCCACCCCGATCCCTCGCACCCTCGCGCTCACCGTCTTCGGCGACCTGGAGACGAGCGAGCTGGCGCTGCCGCCCGCGGACCGAAAGCCGATCGTCACGGGGTGGGTCACCGAGGAGAGGAGCTCGGAGGCCTACCAGCGGCTCAGGCGGCATCTCGACGAGGGGCGGCAGGCGTACGTCGTCTGTCCGCTGATCGAGGAGTTGGCGTCGAGCGTCGCCCGCGCTGCCGAGGCCGAGGCGGAGCGCCTGCGCGGCGCCGAGCTCCGCGGCTATCGGGTGGGATGTCTGCACGGCCGCCTGCGGACTGCCGATCGGCGGGGAGTCATGGCGAGCTTCAAGGCTCGGGAACTCGACGTGCTCGTCGCGACCACGGTGATCGAGGTCGGGGTCGACGTCCCGAACGCGACCATCATGATCGTGCAGGAGGCCGACCGCTTCGGGCTCGCGCAGCTGCACCAGCTGCGAGGGCGCGTGGGGCGGGGCGCCGAGCAGTCGTACTGCCTGCTCGTCTCTCGGCAGCGGGAGGAGCTGTCGGAGGGCGCGACAGAGCGGCTGGAGGCGATGGTCGCGTCGAACGACGGGTTCGAGCTCGCGGAGCGAGATCTCGAGATCCGCGGTGAAGGCCAGCTCCTGGGCGCGCGCCAGTCCGGGCTCTCGGACCTGCGCTTCGTGCGCCTTCGGCGAGATCGCGGGCTGCTCGAGCGCGCGCGCGCCGCGGCTCGTGGGTTGGACGACGAAGGGCCGCTCGCGGACGAGGCGGACCGCTTGCTCGGCGAAGCAGAGCACCTCGGCGAGTCGTAGTCGGTGTGGTGAGTCTCGAAGCCTTACGGCCCCGCTCGTGGTAACTTGTGGTCACATGCCGACGCAGATTGGTATCCGTGAGCTTCGCGACACGTTGACGCAGGCGATTCGCCGTGTCCGCGCCGGCGAGACGATCGAGGTGACGCACGACGGTGAGCCCGTCGCGGTTATCTCGCCCTACCGCCGAAGCCGCCTCGATCAGCTGATCGCCGAGGGCCGGGCCACACCCGGTCGTCCGTTCCGGGCACCCACCCGACTGGTAGAGGCAAAGGGTCCGAAGTCGGCTTCGCAGATCATCCTCGAGGGCCGCGAGGATCGCTGAGCAGGTCATCTACGCGGACGCATCTGCGCTCGTCAAGCTGGTCGTTCGCGAGCGCGAGAGTGCGGCCCTCGCCGCTTCCGTGCCCGCGGGAGCGCGGCTAGCAACGAGCGGAGTCTCGACGGTCGAGGTAACGAGGGCCGTGCGCATAGCCGGGTTGGAGGAAGATCTCGAACAGGACCTCCTGGCCGATCTTCTCGGAGGATGCGTCGTTCTGGACGTCGACTCCGATGTCCTTCGGTCGGCCGCGGCACTGGCCTCGGACACGCTGCGACCGCTGGATGCGATACATCTGGCGACTGCGCTCGCCATCGCACCCGAGATCATGTTCGTCTACGACCGCCAGCTCGGTCGCGCGGCCCGCGAGTTCGGAATACGCGTCCAGGCACCCGGCGCAGCGCCGCCGTGAGGATCGTCGCTGGCTCGCGCAAGGGTCATCGGATCGAGGCGCCGAAGGGCATCGTCACGCGGCCGACCGGAGACCGGGTCCGCGAAGCCGCGTTCGCGCTCGTCGGCCCGGTCGACGGGGCGACCGTTCTCGATGTGTTCGCCGGCTCGGGCGCGATGGGGCTCGAGGCTCTCTCGCGCGGGGCATCGCGCTGCGTCTTCGTGGAGCGCGACAAGGCCGCCTGCCGGGTGATCCAGCGCAATCTGGAGAAGCTGCAGCTGACGGGAGCTGTCGTTCTCTGTCAGGACGCGACCCGTACGTCGCGCGAGGAGGCAACCCGCGAGCATCGCTACGACCTCGTTCTCGTGGACGCGCCCTACGAGGATTGGGGGCAGCAGCAATCGCCGCTCGGTGACCTTCTTCCCGATCTCCTCGAAACCGACGGCTTGGCAGTGGTCGAGACCTCGTCGCGCGTCGAGCCCGAGCTTCCGCTTACCCTCCTCACCACGCGCCGCTACGGTTCCGCACGCATCACGGTCTTCTCCCGATGATCACCGCAATCTGCCCAGGCAGCTACGACCCCGTCACGAACGGGCACGTCGATGTCATCCGCCGCGCCGCGTCGATCTTCGACCGCATCGTCGTCGGCGTCATCCGTGACCCGCTGCACAAGCAGACGCTCTTCTCGGTCGAGGAGCGCGTCGCGTTCCTGGAGGGCGCGCTTGGCGAGCTCGACAATGTCGTCGTCGACGTCTTCTCGGAGCTCGTCGTCGACTTCGCCCGCAAGCACAGCGCGCAGACCATGGTCAAGGGCCTACGCGTGATCTCGGACTTCGAGTGGGAGTTCCAGATGAACCACCTGAACCGCCTGCTGGCGCCGGACATCGAGACCCTCTACGTGATGGCCAGCCCCCAATACAGCTTCGTATCCTCGAGCGGCGTCAAGGAGATCGCCTCCTTCGGCGGAAAGGTCGACGAGCTCGTGCCGAAAGCGGTCGCACGGCGCTTCGCCGAGCTGTACCCGGACGGCCGCCCAGGCGCTCCCGTCTCACCGCAGGAGTAGACTTTCCCGCCCATGGACGTACTCGTTCTCATCGACAAGCTCGACGACCTCGTGCACAACGCGAAGGCCGTCCCACTCACCGACCAGGTTCGACTCGACCGCGAGGAGATCTACGAGATCCTTGACCAGATGCGCGCGACCATTCCCGAGGAGATCAAGCAGGCCCGCTGGATCGTCAAGGAGCGCCAGGAAATGCTCGCCGAGGCCAAGCGCGAATGCGACCGCATCGTCCAGGAGGCCCGCGAGCAGGCGGTTCGCGAGGCGTCGCAGACGGAGATCGTCAAGCTCGCCGAGCGTCAGGCCGACGACATCGTCGACGACGCGAAGCGGAAGGCGCGGGAGACCCGGCTCGAGATGGAGGACTGGGCCGACAGCATCCTCTCGACGCTCGAGGTGAACCTCGACAAGTTCCTCGGCGCGGTGAGGCGTGGCCGCGAGCGTCTTCACGAGCGCTCGCAGGAGACCGTCGTCGCCGGAATCGGCCCGGAGCCGTTCGAGCCGGAAGAGCTCGAGCGCTTCACGCCCTGACTCTGCGCCAGGTCGGAATCCGCTAGGGCCGATTCCGACGGCGCGACAATCCCTGAAGGCGTCCGCTTCGCGGTCGCTAGCTCAGGCCGCCGCGGGCTCGACGGTGAGCTCGCCGCACACTGCGCGCGCGGTTTCGACGAACGCCTCGGCGGCCGGGCTGCGATGACGGTCCCGGTGCCAGACGAGGCCGATGA
>JACCTK010000197.1 GCA_013812465.1 Actinomycetota bacterium | reverse complement strand
ACGACGTAGTTGAAGTTCTCGAACGACTTGGAGTAGCCGGCGACCGAAATCCCGAAGCACGCCCAGCCGAAACCGGCGATCCAGGCGATGAACGGCACGGTGAGCATTCCCCAGGACGGGTCGAGCCCGAACACCATCGCGACGAGCATCGGCACGCAGCCGTACACGCCGGCACGCGTCGCGATCCAGAGCGCCTCGGCGCTGACGAGCTCCTCGGTTTCGACAGGCGCCGCGAGGATGGCGTCGTAGGTCCGCTGGAATTGGTACTTGACGAAGGTCCCGAACATGGCCGGGAACGCGCTCGAGAACAGAACCGCGGTCGCCACCGTCCCGGTCCCGACGAAGTCGACGTAGTCGTAGCCGCCGATCGTGCTCACGAGCGAGCCGAATCCGAAGCCGAACGCCAGGAGGTAGATCGTCGGCTCGACCGTCGAGGAGAACGTGCTCGACTTCCAGTAGGACGAGTAGTTCACGACCTCTCGAACGAGCACACCGGTGAGAGCGGTTCGCTCCAGCCGCCCCAGGCGCGCGCCGCGATCTTCGACCGTCGCCATCAGCCGATCTCCTCGCCCGTGAGCAGGACGAACACGTCTTCGAGGTTGGCCGGGCGACGGTCGCCGTCGATCGCGAGACCGTTTGCGGCATCGACTCCGAGAATCGAGATGCTCGTTCCGGTCCGCCGGGTGCGCAGGCCCGCGGCGCCGGCCTCGGCCGCGACCTCGGCGAGCCGGGCGGGCGGGCCGTAGACCTCGAGCGCCTCCCGTCCGGCGTGCTCCTTCACGAGCTCCGAGGGCGAGCCGGCGGCCACCGCGCTGCCGTGCGACATGATCAGCACGGTATCCGCCAGTCGCTCGGCCTCCTCGATGTAGTGCGTCGACATCAGGATCGTCGTGCCCTCGCTCCGAAGCGCGTCGATGAGCGCCCAGAGCTCCTGGCGTACCTGTGGGTCGAGACCGACGGTCGGCTCGTCCATCAGCACGAGCTGCGGGAGATGCACGAGCGCCCGAGCGATCAGCAATCGCCGGCGCATCCCTCCCGAGAGCTTGTCGACACGGGAGGCGCGCCGATCGATCAGCTTCGCCATCTCGAGCGCACGCTCGATCGCCTCTGGCCGGTACGGGCGGGCGATTCGATAGAGGTGCGCGAACACGAGCAGGTTCTGCTCCACGGTCAAGGTCGTGTCGAGGTTGTCGAGCTGCGGCACCACGCCGAGCAGCGCGCGAGCCTGCTTGGACTCCCCCGGGAGCTTGAAGCCGAGGAGCTCGAGCTCTCCCTCGTCGGCGATCGACTGGGCGGTCAGGAGCCGCATCGTCGTCGACTTGCCGGCGCCGTTCGGGCCGAGCAGCCCGACGCAGGTGCCCACCGGCACATCGAGGTCGAGCCCGTTCACGGCAGTGATCTCGCCGTAGCGCTTCACGACGCCGCGGAGGCGTATCGCCAAGTCGGGCACGCCGATCAGCTTGCCATGCTCGAGCGAGCGGCCGTGCTCAGTGGCGTCCTGCGGTTCCTGCGTTCGCGGCCGTCACTCCGAGGATGAGCTGGCTGTCGCCGAACTCGTGCCAGAGGTAGCCGTGCTCGACGGCCTCGCGGTAGCTGCGTTCGAGGAGCTCTCCCCCGGCCGCCGCGCGCAGCAGCTCGAGATGCGAGGAGTCCGACTCGTGCAGCCCCGTCAGCAGGCCGTCGATTGCTCGTAGGCCTCGTTCAGGGGTGACGACGTGATTCGTCCAGCCTTCACGGGCCTCGACCGTGCCGTCGGGCCCGGCGACCGTCTCCAGCGCGCGAACGACCGTCGTGCCGGTGGCGATCACGCGTCCACCCCACGTGCGTACGGCATTCACCAGCCTCGCGGTGTGCTCGGGAACGCGGTAACGCTCCGGGTACGGGTGCTCGTTGCTCTCCGGTGAGGAGACGCCCGCGTGCAGCGTGATGGGCGCGATGAGGACGCCCTCGGCGACTAGCCGCGTGATCAGCTCGGGGGTGAACGGCCGGCCGGCGCTCGCCATCTCCGCGCTGCCGGGCTCGATCGCGTACACATTCTGATACGCGGCCAACGGCCAGCGGCGAGGCACGTAGCCGTAGCGAATCGGATGACCGTGCGCTTCCAGATAGGGCGCGACCGGCTGCGGGAGCTCGAGACGCGCGAGCCACAGCCGCACGCCAGAGTACGGAGCGAGGATCTCCGCGACAGCGCCACCGGGAAGCGCCAGCCGGTCCCGCACATGGACTGCGTCGAACGGCCGACCCCCTGAGCGGAGCTCCACGACCCAGAAGCGGTCGTCGTCCCGTCCCTGCGCGGGAGTCGACAGGTGCAGCTCGAGCGGAGTCCCATCGGCGGCCGTCACCGAAAGCGCCGCGGGCATGGTGGCCGAGGTGTTGACGACGATCAGGTCGCCAGGCGCGAGGAATCGAGGCAGTTCGGAGAACCGGCTGTGCACGATGGAGTCGTCGGTCGGGCCGGTGACGAGCAGACGAACGTCGTCACGCGCCAGTCCGCGCGCCTCGGGCGGCTCGTGCGCTTCGAGGCGAGCGGCGGGCTCGATCGAGAGCATGCTCATGTCGAGACTCGGACGAGGTCGCGAGCACGATAGAGCCCGCTCGGGAGGTCGCCCTCGATCAGCGCGAGGAGACCCGGCACGCTCTCCTCCGGCGGCGGCCGGTCGGAGATGTCCGCGCCAGGAAAGGCGTCCTGTTGCATCTGCGTGCGCATGTCGCCCGGATCCGCGGCGTAGACCCGGAGATCCGCGTGCTCGGCGCCGAGAACGGCTGTCACCTGCGCGAGCGCTGCTTTCGAGGAGCCGTAGCCGCCCCAGCCCTCGTAGGGTTCGACCGCAGCGTCGGAGCTCACGTTGACGATCCGCGCGCCCTCGCTCAGGTGGGGCAGCGCCAGCTGGACGAGATCCAGCGGGGCGAGCACGTTGACCTCGTAGACCCGCCGTAGCTCGTCGAGTGGATACGCGGCGAGCGCGGGCAGCGGCGTGGGGCCGAGCGCACTCGCGTTGTTGACCAGGAGATCTATCGGTTTTCCGACAGTCCCGACCAGCCGTTCGAGGTGCTCGGGATCGGCGACGTCTCCCGCGAGCGCGACTACTCCGTCGAGCCCACCGACCGCGCGGTCGAGCGCATCGCCGTCGCGCGCGTCGACCGCGAGTTGCCAGCCTCGCTCGGACAGAGCGCGGGTCAGGGCGAGCCCGAGTCCGCGCGAGGCGCCGGTAACGATCCCGTTCATCAACCTGAGGCTCAGGCCGCGGTCGGCGCGCCGTGTCGTGCGACGACGCGGTCGTAGTTGAGTCGCAAGAGCGCGATCACGTCTCGCACGTCGTCGTCCGACTCGATCCTGCGAGCGCCAAAGCCTGGCTTGCCGGGGAAGACCGGGTGGTAGTCGATCCTGCCCGCCGCATGGAGCTCGTGCCAGACGCCCTTCGGAAACCCGATGTGGAGCGCATGATCGCCGTGGAGATGTCCGATCTCCTTCCGGTCGACCGTGAACCCGAACTCACCGCGAGAGCCGTTTCCGGCCTCCACTCCGGGCCAGGACGTGACTTCCTCGGTGATCTGACGGCTGGGCGTTCGTGTCTCTCGCATGCTGCCTCCTCGGTGTCGAAACGATTGATCACTTGCAATGTACAAGTTCAAGTTAACTTGAAGTCAAGCGCAGGATGTGCTTTCCTGTCCGGGTGTCGGCTTTGCTCACCATCGGCGAGGTCTCCCGCCGCAGCGGCGTTGCCGCGTCGGCCCTGCGCTTCTACGAGGAACGGGGACTCATCGACTCCGAGCGGCAGGGCTCCGGTCACCGTCGCTATCCGAGAACGGTCCTACGCCGGATAGCCTTCATCGTGTTCGCCCAACGAGTTGGGCTCACACTCGAGGAAGTCGGCGTTGAGCTCGCGAAGCTTCCTGGCGACAGAGTGCCGAGCCGCCGCGACTGGTCGCGCCTCTCGAGCGGCTGGGAAGCCCGGATCGACCGGCAGATCGCAGAGCTCGGCCGCCTCAGGGCCGGGCTGACCGAGTGCATCGGCTGCGGGTGCCTTTCCCTCGATCGCTGCAAGCTCGCCAATCCCGGCGACCGGGTGGCCGGCCTCGGCGCTGGGCCGCGCTTCTGGCTCGGCGACACGCGGCGCGCAGATCTCTAGTCGCGGTGGATTCGCCGCGACTGCGCTGACGGATGCAGGAGTGGCACGGCCGACTCCCAGCCGCCGCGCAAGACCGCGACGAGCGACGGCGGGGTGACAACGGATGCCTCGACGCCGGTGGGGCGACGGCCGGGGTCTTCGTATCCTGCTGGAGTCCAGCGCAGCAGCTCCGGCCCGATGACGATCCACGGCGCCCGGTCCCGCAACACGAATGTGCCGTCGGGAAGGTCGTCGAGCGTCGCTCGACGGTGGAGCTGCGCGCGTGCTTTCGGACCGACGCGCTCGGCGTGGAGCTGAGCATCGATCGCGTCTGCGCCGATTCGGCTCGGGTGTAGCTCGCGCCAGATCGAGCCGAAGCGGACGTAGTCCTCACGGCGACAAAGCGCGCACGGCCGATGGCCAGCGGCGAATGCGGTCGCTTCGTCGAGAAAGAAGAGCTCGGTGAACTTGCCCGGCTGGAGCAGCGGGCCCGATGCCAACCGCGGAACTCGAGGCGGCAGGCGATCCAGCGTTTGCCGTTGTAGCGGCGGCGGATGCGTCCGCTCTCGTCGTGGAGACAGCCGCGGTTGCCGTACACCAGTCCGCGACTCGGATCCGCGATCAGCTCGCCCAGCGGCGTGACCCGATTCCGCAGCGGCATCCTGAGAGACTAGGCTGACGCGATGCGGTACGGACGATTAGCGGCCTTCCTGCGCGTCCTGCCGCTGTACGGCGAGGATAGAAAACGCGGCGACCTCCGCGACTGAACGCCCGGGCGCAGCACCCGCCCGCGTTCCCTTCGTCGAAAGGAGCGTCGTGATCACCGTTCTCGCCGTCGCTGCCGCCACCTGGGGCATCGCGATGGCCTTGGCTTCGCTGCTGCAGATCCGCGCCATCCGTGCCCACGGTTCGTCCGCGGGGGTCTCGGTCGGCTACCAACAGGTCCTGCTCGTCGGGTTCCTGCTCTGGCTCGCCTACGGCGTCGCTCTCGGCAACACGGCCCTGATCGTCGCGAACACGGTCGCCACCGTCACCTCGGTGGCGACGATCACCGTGGCACTCCGGTTCCGCGCCCGCTGACCATCCGCACGAATCCTCGACCTCATCGCGCCGGGCCGCCTTGCGTATCCGCTGATGTACACGGGGCATGGGCGCTACGCGCCGCTTATGACGTTACGCGTGCGCGCGCGTCTGCGAGCAGGAGCTTACCGATCGCCTGCGCACGACGTGCGGCCTCGCGGTCGCCCTCGCCGGCTGCCACGATCGAGCCCTTCATCAGGATGTGCCACCTACGCGCGAAGTCCTCGGGGTCGGCCACGCCTGCGTCGGCTGCGAGCCTCTGGAGGAACGAGCGGATGGTTGCGAGATGCCCGACGGTCGCCCTGCGCACCGGGCTCGCCCGATCCGTGAGCTCGAGGAGCACGTTGATGAAGGAGCAGCCGTCGAAGTCGTCGGTCCTGAACCACGCGTCGAAGACGTCGAAGATGGCCAGAAGCCGCTCGGCCGGGTCATCGGCACGCTGCTCGACCTCGGCCTGAAGCCATTCCTGCGTCCAGCGCTGCTCCCGCCGGCGCAGGAACTCGAGCACGAGCTCGTCCTTCGAGCCGAAGTGCCGGTAGAGGGTCATCTTGGCGACGCCCGACTCAGCGATGATGCGGTCGACACCGACCGCGCGGATGCCGTTGCGCGAGAAGAGCTCGTACGCCGTGTCGAGGATGCGCTCGCGCGCGTTCCTGGTGGCGCCGGTTATGGGTTCGCTCATCGTCATTACGAAACTTCGTTCGTCTTGCTCGCCATGGTACCGACCTGTCTCACGGTGAAGGAAGCGGGGACACTGGAGGAGCCGTGCTCGCGCTAGCCGCGGCGGACCCGAATGCGCCCGCCGCGACATCCCCGCTTCCACTCAGTACCGATACTGATCCGACTTGTACGGGCCCTCGGTCGGGACACCGATGTACGCCGCCTGCTCGGG